>NZ_JBHYUU010000347.1:0-3588 GCF_042749955.1 Kitasatospora sp. NPDC059462
GCGCGCGGGGGGGGGGGGGGGGGGGGGGGGGGGGGGGGGGGCGGGCGGGCGCGGGGGCCCCCCCGGGGGGGGGGGGGGGGGGCCGCCCCCCCCCCGCCCCCCCCGCCGCTGCCGCGGGCGGTGTCAGTCCTGGCCGGTGCGCAGCACCGTCTCCCGGATGAACAGCACCGTGACGAAGGCCAGCAGCGCGAACGGCGCCGCGACCAGGAAGATCACGCCGACCCCGTGCCCGAAGGCGTCGGTGACCAGCGGCACCAGCTGCGCGGGCAGCTTGTGGAGGTCCGGGATGCCGCCGCCGAGCGAGCCGCCCCCGCCCGCCGGGACGCCCGCGTGGGCGAGGTTCTCGCTGAGATAGTGGCCGACCCGGTTGTTCATCAGCGCGCCGAGCGCCGAGACGCCCATCGCGCCGCCCATGGTGCGGAAGAAGGTGACCACCGAGCTGGCCGCGCCCAGCTCCGCGCGCGGCACGGTGTTCTGGACGGCGAGGACGAGGTTCTGCATGGTGAGGCCGAGGCCCACGCCGGTGATCGCCATGTAGACGGAGAGCAGGCCGTAGGCGGTGTCGGCCCGGGCGGTGCCGAGCAGGCCGAAGCCGACGGCCAGCAGCAGCGTGCCGCTGACCAGGTAGGCCTTCCACTTCCCGTACTTGGTGATCAGCTTGCCGGCGACGGTGGAGGAGACGGCCAGGCCGAGGATCATCGGCAGGGTCATCAGACCGGCCACGGTCGGGGACTTCTCCCGGGCGAGCTGGAAGTACTGGCTGAGGAAGGTGGTCGCGCCGTACATCCCGATGCCGACCAGGACGCTGGCCAGCGCGGCGAGGGTGACCGTCCGGTGCTGGAACAGGTGCGGCGGGATGATCGGCTCGGCGGCGCGGCGCTCGACGACCACGGCCAGCGCGCCGAGCAGCAGTCCGCCGCCGACCATGACGGCGGTCTGCCAGGAGAGCCAGGCGTAGTTCTTGCCGGCCAGGGTGATCCAGATCATCAGCAGGCTGACCGCGGCGGTGATCACCAGCGCGCCGAGGTAGTCGATCTTCACCCGGCGCTTGACCACGGGCAGCTTCAGGGTGCGCTGCAGCACCAGGATCGCGACCACCGCGAACGGGATGCCGACGTAGAAGCACCAGCGCCAGCCGAGCCAGGAGGTGTCGACGATGACGCCGCCGATCAGCGGGCCGCCGATGGTGGCCAGCGCGAAGACGGCGCCGAAGTAGCCGCTGTACCGGCCGCGCTCGCGCGGCGGGACCATCGCGGCCAGGCAGATCTGGGCGAGGGCGGTGACACCGCCGGCGCCGATGCCCTGGAGGGCGCGGCAGGCGATCAGCTCGCCGGTGTTCTGGGCGAGGCCGGCCAGCGCGGAGGAGGCGATGTAGATCACCAGCGCGATCTGCAGCAGCAGCTTCTTGCTGGCGAGGTCGGAGAGCTTGCCCCAGATCGGGGTGGAGGCGGTGAGGGTGAGCAGGGTGGCGGTGATCACCCAGGTGTAGGCGGACTGGCCGCCGTGCAGGTCGGTGAGGATGCGCGGCAGCGCGTTGGAGACGACGGTCGACGAGAGCACGGCGACGAAGAGGCCGAGCAGCAGGCCGGAGAGTGCCTCCATCACCTGCCGGTGCGTCATCGGTTGGTCGGTCGTGTCGGCGGCTCCGGTCGCGGCAGGCGTGGCGGTGACGGTCATCGAGGTCCTTCGGAATAGTTGCCTGTGGCAACCATAAGGCCGATGGTTGACCTGGGCAACATTCGTCAAGAACAAGTAAAGCCCGGACCGGTCCCGGTCCGGGCCCCTCGCCCGCGCCGCTCAGCCGGCCGGCACCGCCGTCTCGCCCACCACGTCGTTGAAGCGGTGCAGCAACTCGGCGAAGCGCACCACGTCCTCCTCCGGCCAGCTGCCCATCAGCTCCCGCACCCGGCCCATCCGCGCCGCCCGGGCGGCCAGGAACCGCCGCCGGCCGTCCTCGGTGAGCGAGACCCGCGCGGAGCGGCGGTCCTGCGGGTCCGCCTCCCGGGCCAGCAGGCCCAGCTCCTCCAGCGCCCGGATCTGCCGGCTGATCGTCGCCTTGCCGACCGCGAAGTGCAGTCCGACGTCGGTCACCCGGACCGGTCCGGCCTGCTCGACGTAGCTCAGCAGGCTGTACGCCATGCCCTCCAGCTGCGGGTGGACCCGCCGGGACAGCTCGGACATCCGGGCCCGGCCGCGCCGGAACAGCACCCCCACCTCGCGCTCGACCGCCAGCAGGGGGTCCTCGTCCGGCCGGTCCCCGGCGCACTCCTCGTTCGGCGTACTCACCGCGCCAGTATCCCGCAGCACACCCGTGACCCCCTCGGCGCGGGAGAAACCTCGGCGAAACTAGTTCATGCTATTAAGTACCCGGTTTCCCCCGATACGCAAGGAGATGTGCATGACCGCCCCAGGGCAGCAGGAACCAGGGCCCACCGAGGCACCGGAGCGCACGGCCGGGCCGACGCCCAGGAAGGGCTTCGTCGCCGAACTGAAGGGCGCGGTCACCCCGCGCGCGGCGCTGCTGGTGATCGGCGTGCTGCTCCTCCAGCTGGGCTTCGTCACCTCCTACGTGGGCGCGCTGCACCAGCCGAAGCCGCACGAGCTCTCGATCGCGGTGGTCGCGCCGCCGCAGATCGCCCCGCAGCTGGTCCAGGGCCTGGAGTCGGTCCCGGACAACGCCGTGAAGGCCTCCACCGCGCCCGACGCCGAGAGCGCCACCCAGCAGCTCAAGGACCAGAAGATCTACGCCGCGCTGGTGGTGAACCCGGCCTCCACCGAGGACGTGCTGATGGTCGCCAACGCGCGCGGGCCGTCCGCCGCCCGGGCCGCCGAGACCATCGTCACCGGCCTGGAGAAGAGCCAGGGCCGCACGGTCGTGGTCCAGGACGTCGTGCCGCTCGCCAAGGGCGACGCCAACGGCCTGTCCTCCTTCTACCTGGTGATCGGCTGGTGTGTCGGCGGCTACCTGGTCGCCTCGATCCTGGGCGTCAGCGCCGGTGCCAAGCCGGCCAACGCCAACCGTGCGGTGATCCGCCTCGGCACCCTGGCGCTGTACTCGGTCGCGGCCGGCATCGGCGGCGCGATCATCGTGCAGACCGCCCTGGACGCGCTGCCCGGTTCGTTCTGGGCGTTGTCCGCCGTCGGCGCGCTGGTGGTCTTCGCGGTCGGCGCGTTCACCATGGCGCTGCAGTGCCTGTTCGACATCATCGGCATCGGCATCGCGGTGCTGGTCTTCGTGGTGCTGGGCAACCCGAGTGCGGGCGGCGTCTTCCCGCCGCCGATGATGCCGGCCTTCTGGCGGGCGATCGGTGCCTGGTTCCCGAACGGCGCCGGCACCGACGCGACCCGCTCGATCGCCTACTTCGACGCCACCAACCTGACCCAGCCGCTGCTGGTGCTGCTGGCCTGGGCACTGGTCGGCATCGGCATCACCTTCGCCGCCGTCCTCGGCAAGCCCTCGCACCTGAGCCGCCAGCTGGTCAAGGACTAGAGGCAACGCCGTTCAGTTAGGGGCGGTCTGGGCTGCGTCAAGGGTCGGTTGTGAGCATGTTGATGCTGATGGTGGCCTTGTAGGTTGTCCGGTCGATG
>NZ_JBHYUU010000348.1:0-3562 GCF_042749955.1 Kitasatospora sp. NPDC059462
GCCCGCGGCCGGGCCGCCCCCCTGCGGGCGGGGGCCGCCGCCCCGGTCCGCGGGGGAACGCTGCGCCGGATCGGCGCGGCGCCGCGCCGAAGACCCCCGGGAGCCGTCCATGCCGCCGTCCACCCGCCGCGATCGCCCGGCCGCCGAGCCCGCGGCCGCACGTTCCGGTCTGCACCGCCTCGGCGAGTGGTGCGCACGCCACTCGCTGCTGGTCGTGGTGCTGTGGATCGTGGCGCTGGCCGGCGTCCAGGCGGCGAACAAGACGGTCGGCGGCACCTACTCCGACGACTTCTCGCTGCCCGGCACCCAGGCGGCGCAGGGCAAGGACGTCCTCCAGGCGCACGAGCCGGCCGCCGCGGGCACCAGCTCCCAGGTGGTGCTGCACGACGCCCAGCAGCTGACCGGCTTCCAGCCGCAGATCACCCAGGCCGTCTCCGCGCTCCAGCAGCTGCCGCACGTGCTCGGCGCGCAGAGCCCGCTGCCGCCGCCCGGCCAGCCCGCGCCGCCCGGCGGCCCGCTGTCCACCGACGGGCTGACCGGCTACATCACCGTGCGGTTCGACACCAATCCCACCCTGCTCGGCGATGCGTACCTGACCGGGGTGGACGCCGCCGTCGCCCCGCTGCGCCAGGCCGGGGTGCAGGTGGAGTACGGCGGGCCGCTGGGCGAGCTGGCCCGGCCGGCGCCGGACGACCGCTCCAGCGAGGCGATCGGCTTCGCGGTGGCGATCGTGGTGCTGCTGGTCGGCTTCGGCAGCCTCCTCGCGGCCGGGCTGCCGCTGCTGACGGCGCTGTTCGCGGCGGTGGTCGGCCTCGGCGTGCTGGGACTGATCGCGGCGCTGTCCACCTTCGCGACGGTCGCGCCGACCCTGGCGACCATGATCGGCATCGGCGTCGGCATCGACTACGCACTGTTCCTGCTCACCCGCCACCGGCAGAACCTGATGGACGGCGCGGACCCGGTCGCCTCCGCCGGGCAGGCGGTGGCCACCAGCGGCCGCGCGGTGCTGGTCTCCGGCTGCACCGTGATCATCGCGCTCTCCGGGCTGTCGGTGTCCGGCATCTCGTTCATCGCCAAGCTCGGGGCCGCCGCCGGGGTCACCGTGGTGTCGGCGGTGCTCGGCGCGCTGACCCTGCTTCCGGCGCTGATGGGGTTCATCGGCCGCCACATGGACCGCATCTCGGTGCGCCGGCCGATCGCGGAGACCGGCGGCGCGCGGGGCGAGGAGACCACCGGCGCCTGGCACCGCTACGCCCGGCGGGTCGAGGCCCGTCCCTGGCGCTACCTGGTCGCCGGGGTGGTCGCGCTCGGCGTGCTGTCGATCCCGCTGTTCTCCATCCAGCTCGGCCACATCGGCGACGGCGCCGACTCCACCGACTTCACCGACCGGCGCGCCTACGACCTGATGTCCGAGGCCTTCGGCCCCGGCTCCAACGGGCCGCTCACCCTGGTCGTCGACCAGGGCGCGGTGGCGGCCGGGGAGCGTCCCGCCGTCCAGGCCTCGGTGCAGCAGGCCCTCACCGGGCTTCCCGGCGCGGCGAGCGTCGGCCCGCTGCAGACCAGCCCGGACGGCGTGGTGCTGTTCAACACCGTCGTCCCGGCCACCGCGCCGCAGGACCGCGCCACCACCGACCTGGTGAACCGGCTGTCGGACACCGTCCTGCCGGACGCGGTGGCCGGCACCGGCGCGAAGACCTACGTGACCGGCAACACCGCCGCCCAGGTGGACTTCCTGGACATCGTCTCCAGCCGGCTGGTGCTGATCATCGCGGTGGTGGTCGGGCTCGCCTTCCTGATCATCCTGGTCGTCTTCCGCGGCCTGCTGGTCGCCGTCAAGGCCGCGGTGCTCAACCTGCTGTCGATCGCCGCCTCGTACGGGGTCGTGGTGGCGGTCTTCCAGTGGGGCTGGGGCGGGCCGGCGCTCGGGGTGTCCGGGAAGGTGCCGATCGAGAGCTACGTGCCGATGATGATGTTCGCCATCGTCTTCGGGCTGAGCATGGACTACGAGATCTTCCTGCTCTCCCGCGTCCACGAGGCCTGGCTGCGCACCGGCCGCCCCCACGACGCCGTGGCGCACGCCCTGGAGATCACCGCCCGGGTGATCTCCTGCGCCGCGCTGATCATGGTCAGCGTGTTCGCCGCGTTCATCGTCAGCGACAACATCGTGATCAAGATGATGGGCCTCGGCCTGGCCGTCAGCGTGCTGGTGGACGCCACCATCGTCCGCCTGCTGCTGGTGCCCGCCGTGATGACCCTGCTCGGCGCCTCCGCCTGGTGGACCCCGCGCTTCCTCGACCGGATCCTGCCGCACATCGACACCGAGGGCACCGGCGAGCAGGCGTAGGGCCGGCGGATCGACCGGGATGCGGAACCGACGGGCGTGGAACGGGCGGTTCCGGGTAGCGGAGGGGGCATGCTGACACTCGGAGTCGAGGAAGAGTACCTGCTGATCGATCCCCGGGACGGCACCCCGCTGCCCCGGGCGGCCGAGGTGCTGGCCGCCGCCGACCTGGCACCGGCGCTGCGGCCGAGCGAGGCGCAGCACGAGCTGCTCCAGGTCCAGGTGGAGTCGGCCACGCCGGTGTGCGAGGACCTCCCGGCGGTGGTCCGCCACCTGTCGCGGGTGCGCGCGGGGCTGGCCGCGGCGGCCGCGCAGCACGGGTGCCGGGTGGTGCCGGTCGGCGCGGCACCGTTCGGGCTGGACGACCCGGTGCCGGTCACCGAGAGCACCCGCTACCGCCGGGCCCACCGCGAGGCGCCCGCGCTGGTCGATGACCTGATGCTCAACGGCATGCACGTGCACGTCGGGGTCGAGGACGAGGAGGAGCGCCTCGGCGCGCTGATGCGGGTGCGCCCCTGGCTTCCGGTGCTGATCGCGCTCTCCGCCAACTCGCCCTACTTCCGCGGCCGGGACACCCGTTTCGCCAGCTGGCGCACGGTCCACTTCGACCAGTGGGCGGTGAGCGGCCCGCCGCCCGCCTTCACCGACGCCGCCGACTACCGGCGGCGGGTGGCGGCCCTGGGGGCGGCCGGTGCGATCGCCGACGAGGGCCAGCTCTACTGGCACGCCCGGCTCTCCGCCCGCTACCCGACGGTGGAGGTGCGCGCCGCCGACGTCCAGCTGACCGTCTCCGACGCGGAACTGTTCGCCGGCCTGGTGCGCGCCCTGGTGACCCGGGCCCTCCTGGACGAGCGGGCCGGGGAGCCGCGCCCGGCCGTGCCGGAGGAACTGCTGCGCGCCGCCACCTGGCACGCCGCGCGCACCGGCCCGAGCGACCGGCTGGTCTCGCCGCTCAGCGGGTCGGCCCGGCCGGCGGCGGACGTGGTGGCGGAGTTCCGGGCGCACGTCGCCCCGGGGCTGCTGGCCAACGGGGACACCGAACGGGTCGCCGGGCTGTGGAAGGACTTCGTGCGCGCGGGCACCGGCGCCGACCGCCAGCGCCGCTGGTACGCCGAGGGGGGCCGGGAGGGTCTGGCCGAGCACCTGGTCGCGTCCACCGTGCGGCCGGAGCACTGAGCCGGCCTTCCGCCCGAGGGCCCGGGGTGAGCACCGCAGCGGTGG
>NZ_JBHYUU010000349.1:0-3530 GCF_042749955.1 Kitasatospora sp. NPDC059462
GGTCCCTACGGGCCTTTGGCCCTCCGTTCGCGCCGTACCGTCGGTCAGGCGGCGGACCCGCTCCGCGTGTCCGCATCCGGGGCTTCGCCCCGGATGGGCCCGACGCTTCGCGCCCGGGCCGGCATCACTCCGCTTCGCTCCATGATGCCGATGGGCTGAGGCGCGTTCACATGATTGAGCTGAGTTTTTGGCTGAACTTACGAGAGGCTGACTAGGGGGAGGGTGGCGCCGAGGGGGCGCGTGCGGGTCGGCTTCACTCTCGCCAGATTGGTCTAGTCCACGGCCTAGACCACTGTTTCGGCCCCACGGCGGGTCGGAGTGCGCTACCCTCGGAGGGTGAGCAACGGTCTCCAGTGTATCAGTCTTCGAACGTCCGGTGATCCCGCCGGAAGTGGGGTCGGGACTCGTGCTTTTCGAGCGTTTACCGGAATTCGCGACCGGGTGCTGATATCCTGCCGGATAGTCGCTTCTTCCGCGCGCCATATCCGGTCGCCTCGATTCTCGGGCCGTCCGTCGAATGTATCAGTAGGACACTGTCAGCATTTCCCGCGTGGTCCCTGGTATGGGTCCGGGAATGGGTGAGGGGAGACACGTCTTCGTGAACGTCGTAAAGCCCGGCCTGATGGCCGCTCAGGCAGCCGCCGGCATCTCGCTGCGCGGGCACCAGGAGGAGGCCCTGGAGGCCATCGTGCGGGGCCTGACGCCCCGTCCGGGGCACCCTGCCCCGGACGGCCTGCGGGTGACGGTGCAGATGGCCACCGGGTCCGGGAAGTCGTACGTCGGTGCTGCGGCCGGCCAGAAGCTCGTCCCGCGCGGGACGGTGCTGGTGGTCGTGCCCACGCTGGACCTGCTGGTGCAGATGATCGGCGCCTGGCGGGCGGCCGGGCGCTCCGGGGACATGCACGCCATCTGCTCGCTGGTCGACTCGGAGCTGCCGTTCGGGGTGATGGCGAGCACCAGCCCGCTGATGATCGGCATGTGGCTGGCGAACGCCGCGAAGCACCGCCGGCCTACCACCCTGTTCGCCACCTATACGTCCGTGGGCGCGGTCGCCGACGCCTACGAGTACTGGGCCGAGCGCCAGGGCGAGCTGCTGCCCCCGCTGGGCCTGATGGTCTGTGACGAGGCGCACCGGTCCTCCGGCAGTGTCGAGAAGACCTGGACGGTGGTGCACGACCAGGCCGCCATCCCGGCGGAGCGCCGGCTCTACATGACGGCGACTCCGCGGATCTGGGCGCCGCCCAAGCGCCCTGTGAAGGGCCGCGAAGGCGCCTACCAGCCGCTGCCGGAGGAGCTGGCGGTGTCGATGGACGACCAGCGGATCTACGGCCCGCACGTCTACTCCCTGGGCCTCGCGGAGGCCATCGACAGGAAGCTCCTGGCGCCGTTCGAGATCGTGGTCCTGGAGCTGCGCGACCCGCTCGGCGACCGGGCCGCGGCCGAGGCACAGGGCGTGCCGTGGGGACCCGGTGTCGGCGAGGCGGAGGACGGCAGCGAGGACGAGGTCCCGGCCGCGCGGATCGCCGCGATCCAGGCCGGGCTGCTCAAAACCGTGGTGGAGCGCGACCTCCGACGGTGCATCACGTTCCACAGCCGCACGATCGAGGTGCGGTATTTCTCGGAGACGCTGAACCAGACGGCCGAGAAACTGCACTTCGAGAACCCGCAGAAATACCCGCCCGAGGTCTGGGCTCAATGGCTTTCCGGCGAGCACGATGTCGACTACCGGAAGGAGCAGATCGGCGACTTCGGAAAGGGCGAGGAGGACGACGGACTCAAGTACCGGATTTTCAGCAACTGCAAAGTCCTGGGCGAAGGCGTCGACATGCCGAATGCAGATTCGGTGCTTCTCCAGGGCCGGGGCAGCATGGTGGATATCGTCCAGGCCATCGGCCGGGCCCTGCGCATGCAGCCCGGAGAAGGAAAGACCGCAAGCCTGATCGTGCCGGTCTTCCTGGGGCCCGGAGAGGATCCCGGGGACATTCTGGAGTCAGATTCCTACGGTCCCCTGGTCAAGATCCTGACCGCGCTGCGCAGCCACGACGCCAAGGTCGTCGAGGCCCTCGCGGTGCCGCAGAAGTCAGGCAAGCGGACCAAGGGGCGCAGCGCCGAAGCTGCTTCCGGCCCTGGTGAGAGCATGGTTGGTGCGGGTGGCGGGTCGGGGGCGTTCACGCTGCCGGTGCGGTTCCAGACGCCGGTGGACGAGAACGTGCTCGCCCTGTTCATCGCCTCGCGGGTCCTGGTCGGTGAGACGCAGTTGTGGCGTGAGGGGATCGGTCACGCGCGGAAATGGTTCGAGGAGACCGGCGGTCTGGACGTTCCCTATTCGGCACTTGTCGGGGAGAGTGGGAATTACCCTCTCGGAAAGTGGCTGTCGGACCGGCGCGGCGAGAATGCGAATGGTGAGCTGGCGACATACCGGGTGGAGATGCTCGACGCGCTCGGCATGATCTGGTCCGTAAGCGACGCCCGCTTCGAGGCCGGCCTCGACTGGGCCCGGGTGTGGGCGAAGGGCCACGGCGGCTCCCTGGCGGCGCCGGCGCGGGCCTCGGTCGGCGGCTACGCCATCGGCACCTGGCTCTCCGAGCTGCGGGCCGCGGCACAGGTGCCGGCCGGGGAGCCGGGGGCGCTCGCGCCGGAGCGGCGGCGGGCGCTGGAGGAGATCGACCCGTGGTGGTGCCCGGTGTGGCCCATCACCTGGCAGCGCGCCTACGCCACCGCCCGCATGTGGTGGCTCGACACCGACGGCCAGGTCGACTGGACGACGCTGCCCGCGGACACGGTGTTCGAGGGCGAGCAGCTCGGCCGGTGGGTGCAGGCGCAGCGGGCTGGCTGGCCGGACCTGGAGGAGGACCAGCGGGACCTGCTGACCGCGATCGGCATCGAGGCTGACCCGGAGCTGGTGGCCGCCAAGGCCGCCGCTGAGGCGAAGCCGAAGGTGTCCCGTGCGGACCGCTTCGCCCAGGGCCTGGCGGCGCTGGCCGCGTTCGTCGAGCGGGAGGGCCACGTCCGGGTCCCGCGCCCACATAAGGAGCCGCTGGAGGTCAGCGTGGCCGGCCTCGGTGGAGAGGAGAACGTCGAGACGGTTCATGTCAGCCTCGGCACGTGGCTGAACAACCAGAAGGCGAGGCGCGCCAAGCTCGCCCCGGGGCAACTCGCGCAGCTCGCCGAGCACGGCGTGGAGTGGGCGGGGCACCGGGCGCAGGGCGCCGCGTCTCGCTGAGGCGTCCGCGCTGGACCGAAAAGGGGGTGAGCCCGGCTGACCTGACGGGGTACCATGCGAGATGCCGGTGCGGGACTCCCGCTCCGGCCGCGTACCGCTCCGGTTATACGGAACTGCACCTTGCAGGGTTGGACCTGCAGGGTGAAGAGCGGCTGGCCCCCACCATCCGTGGGAGTCCGGGCCTTGTGCCTGGCGGACCAGCGGCTCGCCTAG
Organism: Kitasatospora sp. NPDC059462; assembly: GCF_042749955.1. Taxonomy (NCBI): domain Bacteria; kingdom Bacillati; phylum Actinomycetota; class Actinomycetes; order Kitasatosporales; family Streptomycetaceae; genus Kitasatospora; species Kitasatospora sp. NPDC059462. The sequence continues at coordinate 3,437 of NZ_JBHYUU010000349.1, forward strand.
GACTTGTCCGGTCGATCATGTGCGGAGCCAGATGACGAGGGCGGCTGCGGTGACGGTGCCGAGGTAGACGTAGCCGCGTTTGTCGTAGCGCGTG
>NZ_JBHYUU010000350.1:0-3414 GCF_042749955.1 Kitasatospora sp. NPDC059462
TGCAGGGGGGACCCTGTGGGAGAGTAGGACGCCGCCGAACAAATTTTGAGAAGAACCCCCGCCGGTATTCCGGCGGGGGTTCTTCGCGTTTCCGGGAAAGGCCTTCAGCCCTGTGGCTGGGCCGTGCCCCAGTTGGGGCGGCCCTCTCCGCGGCCGGGGGTGTCGGAGAGGCGCGCGACGGCGGTGCCGTCGGCCCGCATGGTGTAGAGCTCGGAGATTCCGCCGGCAGGGGCCTGGGCGAAGGCGATCGTGGTGCCGTCGGGGGAGTAGGAGGCGATGCCGTAGATGGTGTCGGACGGGCCGGGGGTGAGTGCCTCGACGGCGGTGCCGTCGGGGTGGACGGTGTAGATGCCGCCGCCGGGGGCGTTCTCGGCGTCGGAGGGGTAGGTGGTGAAGACGATCCGGGTGCCGTCGGGGGACCAGTTGGCGCGGTCGCCGGCGCGCAGTTCCCACGGGGTGAGTTGGCGCAGGCCGGTGCCGTCGGCGTTGACGAGGTAGAGCGCGCGGCTGTTGGCGGGCCGGCCGGTGGCGCTGGTCCGGTAGGAGAAGACGATCTGCTTGCCGTCGGGGGACCAGGACGGGTCGGTGACGACGCCGGAGTACGGGGTGTCGTTGGTGAGGAAGGTGAGGCGCTGGGCGGTGGTGCCGTCGGGGGCGATGACGTAGAGGTCGCTGTACTGGATCTGCTCGGTCGTCGGGTCCGAGGTGCCCCAGCTGCGGGTGAAGGCGAGCTGTTTGCCGTCGGGGGACCAGGCGGGCGTGGTCTCCGTCTCGTTGAGGCAGTCGGGGGCGCCCTCCTCGCAGAGCGAGCCCAGCTGGTGGGCGTTGCTGCCGTCGGCACCGGTGGTCCAGATCCGGCCGGGGGAGTCGCCGCCGGTGCGGTCGAAGGCGAGGGTGGTGCCGTCGGGGGACCAGGCGGGGTGGTCGTCCCGGGTCCGGTCGGCCGGTTGGGTGAGCTGCTGGCGGGTCCTGCCGTCGGCGGTGACCGTGAAGATGGCGCTGGTGAGGCGGTCCTGGTCGAGGAAGACCCGGCCGGCGATGAGGCCGTTGTGGGCCGTGGGGGCGGCCGCGGCGCCCGCGGCGGCGCCGACCACGTCGGAGGTGGTGTCGGCGACGGCCGCCTCGACGGTCGGGGTGGGGCTGGGGGACTCGGCGCGGATCTCGCTGAGCGGGATCTCGCCGGGCTGGGCACCGCAGCCGGTGAGCAGGGTCCCGGCGAGCAGGAGGCCCGCACCGGCGCGGTGCCGGGTGCGGGCCGTGGTGGGGGCGGTGCGGTGGATGGTGGGGGTGGTCCGTGAGAGCCGTGTCCGTGTGCGGGTCATCCGCGTCTCATCTCCGTCTCCGATCCGTCCGGCGCGGCCGGACGTCAGCCCCCCGAAGGAGCTGTCACTGTGTCAGATCGGAGTGGGGCGAGCGGGGCGACACGCGACGGTGCGCGTCCGCTCGGGGACGGGGAGTCATCCGTTCGCGGGGGCGCGGGGGCGCGGGGTGGACGGGGCCGGGCCGGGGCGGGTCAGTCCCGGGCGGCGCGGCGTTCGGCCTCCGCCTCGTCCTCGGCCTCGGCGGTCTCCAGGGTGGGCGCGGTGCCGCCGAGGTGGGCGGGCAGCCACCAGGTGTCGTCGGGGCCGGCGGGCTTGCCGGGGTACTCGCGCTGGGCCCGGTCGAGCATCTCGGTCATGGCGGCGCGCAGCCGGCGGGTGACCATGACGGGCTTGTCCTCGGGCTTCAGCACGATCGGCTCGCCGATCATGATGGTGACCGGGACGTGCCGCTTGGTGAGGGTCTTCGGGCGGCCCTTGGTCCACAGCTGCTGGGTGCCCCACAGGACGACCGGGAGCAGCGGGGCGCCGGAGTCGGCGGCCATCCGGGCGGCGCCGGTCTTGAACTTCTTCAGCATGAAGGAGCGGCTGATGGTCGCCTCGGGGAAGACGCCGACCACCTCGCCGGCGCGCAGGGCGCGGACGGCGGCCTCGTAGGCGGGCTGGCCGTCGGTGCGGTCGACCGGGATGTGCTTCATGCCGCGCATCAGCGGCCCGGAGACGGCGTGCTTGAAGACGTCGTCCTTGGCCATGAAGCGGGTCTTGCGCTTGCCGCCGCGGTAGGCGCCGAGGCCGGCGAAGAGGAAGTCGAGGTAGCTGATGTGGTTGCTCACGAGCACCGCTCCGCCCTTGGCGGGGATGTGTTCGGCGCCGACGATCCTGATGCGCACGTCGAGCGCGCGGAAGACGGTCAGCGCGGCGCCGATCACCGGCGGGTACACGAGCTCTGCCACGGTCAGTCCTGACTTCGACGGGCCTGGGGCCCGGTACGGCGGGGTCCCGCGTGCCGTAGGTGGGGGCCGACCGGGGGCGCGGCACACCGCGGCGGCCACGGGCGATACACGGAGATGATCCCCCGAACGGGTACCCGCTGTCACCTGAGGCGGGCCGTGGGAGCGGATCCGGCGGTGTGATGTGCGTGATGAGGCAGGGCGGGAACTTTTCCCGGCCGGGCGTCCGGTCGGTTTCCGTGCCCGCCGGGGCGGGGGCGGGCTGCCGGGGATGACCGGGGCGGCGGCGGGTGTTGTGGTGGCCGTGGCCGCGGGATCGCCGGGGCCGGCGCGGACGGTGCGCGGGTGACGGAGAGGGCGTGGGTGCGGGTGGTGGACGCGGTGGTGCGGCTGTCGGCGGCGGAGCTGGGGGAGCCGCTCGGGCAGCGGGCGACGCTGGTGCAGTTCTCCACCGCGTTCTGCCAGCCGTGCCGGGCGACCCGGCGGGTGCTGGCCGAGGTGGCGGGGATGGTGGAGGGGGTGGCGCACGTCGAGCTGGACGCGGAGGAGCGGCTGGAGCTGGTGCGGCGCCTGGGCGTGCTGCGGACGCCGACCGTGCTGGTGCTGGACGCCGACGGCCGGGTGGTGCGGCGGGCGGCCGGTCAGCCGCGGCGCGCGGATGTGATCGTGGCGCTGGGCGCGGCGGTCTGACGTCCCCGGGAGGCGGCCCGGCCGGGAGGGCGAGGTGACTCCGGTGGCGCAAGGGCAGCCCCGTCGGGTGGAGCCGGGGGTGGGCTGGGGCAGGATGGCTCCGACGGCGGCGCGGCCGTCCCGCGGTCCGCACCGGACCGAGGTCCTCCCCGGGGCTGCCGAGGGGGCCGGCGGGGCGCCCGGCCGGGACCGCACGGCGTAAGCTACTGGCGAGTAGTGACCGTCGGGCTACTGGCGGGTATGCTGCCAGCAAGTTCCGGACCGGCACGGGAACACGCTGCCGGGAGCGGGTGCGAGCCGTGTGCGCGCCCGCTTGCACCACCGCAGCCGCCGGACGAGACCAGTACAGGAGACAGGCCGTGAGCTTGAGGATCGTTGTCTGTGTGAAGTACGTGCCGGACGCGACGGGTGACCGTCGTTTCTCGGACGATCACACCACCGACCGGGAGGGCGTG
>NZ_JBHYUU010000351.1:0-3335 GCF_042749955.1 Kitasatospora sp. NPDC059462
GTCCGGCTGCGCCGCGAACTCGCCGCCCAGCCGGTCCGCCTCGCCGCCGCCCTGGCCTTCGCCGTGGTGGCCACCGCGGCCGCCCTCGCGCTCCCGCTGCTGGTCCGCCGGATCGTCGGCGACTTCTCCGAGCACCGCTCACTCGCCCCCGGACTGCTGATGATGGCCGCGGCCGCCCTCACCGGCGCGGCGGCCCAGGCCCTCTCCGGCTTCCAGCTGGCGCGGGTCGCCGAAGGGATGACCTACCGGCTGCGCACCACCCTGATGGCCCGCACACTGCGCCTGCCGCTGCCCGTGGTCCGCGCCCGGGGCACCGGCGAGCTCGCCGCCCGCGTCACCTCCGACGCCCAACTGCTGGGCCAGGTGGTGGAAGTGGCGATGCAGCTGCCGCTCGCCGTGCTCAGCGTGCTGGCGACCCTCGGGGTCATGGTGTGGATCGACTGGGTGCTCACCGCGGTCACCGTGGCCGCGCTCGCCCTGCTGACCGGCCTGGTCCTGGCGATCACCCGCCGGATGCGGGCCAACGTCACCGGGCAGCAGGACGCGGTGGGACGCATCGCCCAGCGCTTCACCGCCGACCTGGAGGCCCTCACCACCATCAAGGCCTACCGGGCCGAGCCGCTGGCCGACCGCGTCCTGGCCGCGGACGCCGAGCACCTGCGCGCCGTCTCGCTGACCGGCGCCCGGCTGAGCGCCCTGGTCCCGGCCGTGCTCACCCTCGGCAACCAGTTCGCGATGATCGCGGTCATCCTCACCGGCGGGGCCCGGCTGGCGGCGGGCGACCTGCGGGTGGCGTCGTTCGCCGCGTTCCTGCTCTACCTGCTCCAGACCGTCCCGTCCGTGAACACCCTCGCCACCGGGTTCGGCCGCCTCCAGGCCGGGCTGGCCGCCCGCGACCGCTGCAACGAGCTCCTCGCGATGCCTCCGGAGGCCGACCCCGACGACGCCGGCCGGACCGCGCCCACGCCCGTCCCCGACGCCCCGGCGGTGGTCTTCCGCACCGTCTCCTTCACCCACGGCGGCACCCGCCGGGCCGCCCTGCGCGCCGCCTCCTTCAGCATCCCGCGCACCGGTCTGACGGCCGTGGTCGGCCCGTCCGGCGCCGGCAAGAGCACCGCCCTCGCGCTGGTCGGCCGCTTCGTGCGGCCCGGCGCCGGATCGGTCAGCGTCCTCGGCCACGACCTCGGGGCCTGGCCGCTGGGCGCACTGCGCGCCCGGATGGCCTACGTGGACCAGGAGTTCACGCTGCTGGAGGCCAGCGCCCGCGACAACCTCCAGCTCGGCCGGTCCGGCGCCGCCGACGAACAGGAGCTGGCCCGGGCCCTGGCCACTGTCGGCCTGGCGGAGGACGTCGCACGTCTCCCGCAGGGCCTGGACACCGTCCTGGGCCGGGAGTTCGACCTCTCCGGCGGCCAGCGCCAGCGGATGGCCCTGGCCCGCGCGCTGCTCGCCGATGCCGACATCGTCCTGCTGGACGAGCCCACCAGCCAGCTCGACGGCCTCAACGAACTGCGCTTCCGCGCGATCGTGGACCGCCTGGCCCGCCGCAGCGCCGTCGTGGTCGTCGCCCACCGCCTCTCCACCGTCCAGCACGCCGACCACGTGATCATGATGGACCGGGGTACCGTCGTCGACGCCGCCGACCACCCCACGCTGCTCGCGCGCTGCGCCCCCTACCGTGAACTGGTCAGCAGCCAGGCCGTCCCCGCCGGTCCCGCTCCCGGGGTGGCGTGACCGCGCGGTGAGCACCGCGCGCACGGCGACGTGACCAGGCCACCGCGTGCGGATTGGACCGGGACACCGCGCCCGCCGGTCCCTATCGTCGGCGGCACACCCGACCGATGCGGAGAACAGCGCCATGCACCCCGACCTCGCCGCCGACCTGTCCGACCTGCCCGCACTGCTGGAGGAGACCCGGCTCGCGGCGGTGGCCTTCCTGGACTCGCTCGACGAGCGGCCGGTCGTGCCCGCCGCCGCGCCCGCCCCGCGGCCGCCGGCCGGGCAGGGCGGCGGGCTGCGGGCGGCGCTGGCGGAGTTCGGCGAGCGCTGGGAGCCGAGGCTCTCCGCCGGGGCGGGCCCGCGCTACTTCGGGTTCGTCACCGGCGGCGCGACCCCGGCGGCGCTGGCGGGCGACTGGCTGACCGCCGTCGCCGACCAGAACTCCAACTCCTCGCTGGACGGCGCCGGCCAGCAACTGGAGCGGGAGACGGCCGGCCGGCTGCGCGAGCTGTTCGGGCTCTCCGCCGCGCACAGCGGCACCTTCGTCAGCGGCGCGACCATGTCGAACACGGTCGGCCTGGCGATCGCCCGGCAGTGGCTCGGCGAGCGCCTGGGGGTGGACGTGGCCGAGGACGGCGTCGGCGCGCTCGGCCGGGTGCGGGTGCTGTCGGGCAGCGCGCACTCCAGTGTCGCCAAGGCCCTCGCCGTCCTGGGCCTGGGCCGCTCCGCGCTGGTGCCGGTGCCCGCGCTGCCCGGGCGGGAGGCGGTGGACGTGGCCGCCCTGGAGCGGATGCTGGCCGCGAGCGAGGGCCCGTGCATCCTGGTGGCCAACGCCGGGACGGTCAACACGGTGGACTTCGACGACCTGTCGGCGCTGGCCGACCTGCGCGACCGCCACGGCTGCTGGCTGCACGTGGACGCCGCGTTCGGCGCCTTCGCCGCACTGGTCCCCGAGCACGCCGCCCTGGTGGCCGGCCTGGACCGGGCCGACTCGGTCTGCGTCGACCTCCACAAGTGGCTCAACGTCCCCTACGACAGCGCCGTGCAGTTCACCCGCCGCCCCGACCTCCAGGCCGAGGTCTTCCGCAACGCCGCCGCCTACCTCGGCCCGCTCGGCGAGCACCCCGACCTGGTGCACCTCACGCCCGAGAACTCGCACCGGCTGCGCGCCCTCGCCGCCTGGTTCACCCTGCGCGCCTACGGACGGGACGGCCACCGGGAGATCGTCGAGCGCTGCGTGACGGGCGCCCGGGCCCTGGGCGAGGCCGTGGCGGCGACGCCGGGGCTGCGCCTGCTGGCCCCGGTCCGGCTGAACGTCGTCTGCTTCACCCTGACCGAGGACCCCACCGCCGAGCGCCTGGCCGCGCTGGCCGCCGCCGTGGCCGACGAGGCCTTCCTGACCCCGACCCACTACGCCGGCGTCCCCGCCCTGCGGGCGGCGTTCAGCAACTGGCGCACCACCGACGCGGACGTCCGCCGCACGGCCGCGGCCCTGGCGACGGCCGTGCGCGGACTCGTCGGCTAGGACTTGTCCGGTCGATCATGTGCGGAGCCAGATGACGAGGGCGGCTGCGGTGACGGTGCCGAGGTAGACGTAGCCGCGTTTGTCGTAGCGC
>NZ_JBHYUU010000352.1:0-1782 GCF_042749955.1 Kitasatospora sp. NPDC059462
GGGGTTTTTTTTTTTTTATTTCAACCCGGCTGCCCGGGGGGGGGGGCCCCCCCCCTGTCCCCGCGGGGGGCCGCCCCGCCGCCGTTCTGACAGATCGATTTCCTGTTCGTCGTATCACCGGTGCGGGTGAAGCGGACGGCCATTCCGTACCCCGTTCGCCGCAACGTCGTTCCTCCTGTGACGACCCGGAACCGATATCCGGGTGTTCATACAGGAGGAATGATGAAGGTCAAGAAGATCGCCGCCGTGACCGCCGCCGCCGGCGGCCTGGTGCTCGCCGTCACGGGTGCCGCCTCCGCCCACGGCGGGGCCGGTGCCGAGGGCGTGGCCGCCGGCTCCCCGGGCGTGGTGTCCGGCAACCAGATCCAGATCCCGGTGCACATCCCGGTCAACGCGTGCGGCAACACCATCAGCGTGGTCGGCGTGCTGAACCCGGCGTTCGGCAACACCTGCTTCAACGTCTGAGCCCATCTCGGTCGTTGAGCCGGGCCCCCGGACGGCGTGCGCGCCGTGCCGGGGGCGCTTGTTTTTTCGGCGCGCCCCGCGAATGTGTCGCGGCATCCCTCGAAAGGGTGAATGGTGGTTGAACCGGCCAACCTCCCTGTGGGTTCCTTCGTTCTCTCCCATGCAGCGAGGACCTCTCCACCTATTCGGAAATTCCGACTTTCGGAGGGTCGTCACGTCGTCTCGAAATGTCAGGGGAAAATATGAGGAACGCAGCCAAGAAGGGGCTCCTCACGGCCGTGGCCACCGGCAGTGTGCTGGCCTCGACCGCCGGCTACGCCTACGCGGGCGCCGGCGCGGAGGGTGTCGCGGCAGGCTCGCCGGGCGTCGCCTCCGGCAACTCGGTGCAGGTGCCGATCGAAGTGCCGATCAATGCCTGCGGCAACACGATCGACGTGATCGGCTTGCTGAACCCGGCCTTCGGCAACAACTGCGCCAACTCCTCCGGGCGCCCCGCCGGCGGGGCGCACGCGGGCGGCACCCACACCGGTGGCGCCCAGACCGGCGGCGGGCACCCGGGCGGTGTCCAGACCGGCGGCGGCCACCAGGGCGGCGCCCCGTCCGGAGGTGCACCGTCCGGAGGTGCACCGTCCGGAGGCGCTCAGACCGGAGGCGCCCACACGGGCGGCGGTCAGACGGGCGGCGGTCAGGCGGGTTCGGGCGCGGCGGGCGCGGGTTCGGCGGCCTCGGGGGCCACCGCCTCCGGTACGGCCACCGGCTCGCCCGGCGTGATCTCCGGCAACAGCGTCCAGGCCCCGGTGCACGTCCCGGTCAACGCCTGCGGCAACTCGGTGGACGTGGTCGGCGCCCTCAACCCGGCCTACGGCAACACCTGCGTCACCGCGGCCGCCCCGGCGCCCGTCAAGCCCGCGGCGCCGCAGGAGGACTGCCCGGAGGAGCACGCCCCGCACAACGCGCCGCCGCCCGCGCCGCCGGTCACCCAGAGCGCCGGAGACCCCGCCCAGGGCACCCCCCGGGCGGCCGCCCCGGCCGAGGCCGCCCCGGTGCGTCCCGCCGTGGCGCACGCGCAGGCCCCGGCCGTCGAGGAGACCGGCCGGCAGCTGGCCGCCACCGGCGCCGGCAACACCGAGCTGCTCGGCGCGGCCGGCCTGGCCCTGCTGATCGGCGGTGGTGTCCTCTACCGCCGCGCCCGCGCCGGCGCCCGTTGATCACCGGGGGCTGACCGGACACACCGGACGCGGGGCGGGGGCGGCCCGCCGGCCGCCGCCGGAGCCACGCCCGCACCCACACCCCGTAAGCGCCGGCCCCCCGGGGAAG
>NZ_JBHYUU010000352.1:1792-3251 GCF_042749955.1 Kitasatospora sp. NPDC059462
GCGGGGGCCCACCCCCGCCCGCGCCGCGCCCCGCCGCGATCTCCCCGGGGGCGCCCGCCCCCCCCCCCCCCCGGGGGGGCCCCCCCCCCCCCCCCGCGTCCGCCGTCACCAGCTCCTGACCTGCCGGATGATCCGCCGGCGCAGCAGCACCGTGCGGCTGCCGTCCGGGAACAGGCGGAGCCTGTCCAGCTCCCAGTGCCCGTACTCGGCGTGATCGGTGAGTAGTTGGCGTGCCGCGTTGCGGGACGTTCCGCGCGGCATGCGCAGCGACTGGTACTCGTACTCCGGCTGCCGGACGGGCTTCGGTGGGGTCAAAACGCTCCTCCTGTGGGACGCCTGCGAGCAAGCCTACGGCCTGCCTCCGACAACGGGCCCGGGTATTTTCGGCCGCCCGGGAGCGCGCCGCACTGACAGCGCATCAGTTCCGTTGTCCCTGGGGTCGGCATACCCGCGGCGCGCCGGGCGAAGCGGCACCCGGACGGGCCCGCGCGGACGGATGCGCGGGCGCCGGGCGCGCGCCGCGGGGCGGCACCCCGGGGGACAGAACCACGCGGAACGGACATCGCGGGGGAAGTTGCGGTGAAATCGCGGGTGTAGGTGACAACCGCTGTGCGTACCGGCACCGAGGGGAGATAGCGTCTGCTCCATGTCTGATGCCGCGCAGCCCACCATTGCCGAGGTACGCGCCGCCGCCGAGGCGGTCAAGGCCGCCATCGACCGTCATCTGGAAGCGGTGTCAAGCCACAGCGCAGCGGACGATTCCGCTGTGTCCACCGCCTACGAGCAGCTCGCGACGGCGGCCATCGCGTACGACCAGCTCCTGTACGAGGTCTACGACGAGGTCACCCCCTTCGAGGTCCCCGGCGACGAGGGCCCGGGCGGGTACCACGGCCCCGAACAGCCCGAGGCGATCAGCGTGCTGATCCGCCGCGACTACCACGTCGTCGACCCGAAGCGGCTGCGCGCCCAGGCGGAGCGGCTGGACGACTCGCTGACCCCCGGCGGGGGTGAGGACGGCGGCGGGGTGAACGCCGCGATCGGCGTGCTGTTCGGCGAGTTCGAGCCGGACGAGATCGCCGCCCGCAGCGAGGAGTTCGGGCTGGAGGAGGCCGACTCCACGCTCTGGGTGGCGGCCGCCGAGCCGAGCGAGCCGGGGGAGTGGCTGCCGGAGCCCTTCGAGCACGCCGATCCGCAGCTGCTGATCTGCCGCTTCGACGTGAGCGAGGTCTACGACGACGAGGACCCGGACGACTGACCCCGCGGCCCCCGTCCCCGTGCGCCCGGCGCGCGGGGACGGCGGGCACGGGCGCCGCGGAACGGCGCTCCGGGCGCATGATTTCGGACGTTCCTCGCACGGGACGACGGGCGCGGCGGTGTGCCCCCGTCGGGCCCGCGGACGGGCGGAGGGCCCCCACCCCGCCGCCGGGGGCCCCCGGCCCCGCCCCCCCCCCGCCCCGCG
>NZ_JBHYUU010000353.1:0-3240 GCF_042749955.1 Kitasatospora sp. NPDC059462
CCACCGAGCCGATCGGCACGTCGGTGCCCGCCCCGAGACGGGTGAGCAGGGCGGCGAGCGCCGCGTGCAGGGTCATGAACATCGTCACCCGGTGCTCGCGCGCCAACCGGACGAGGTCGCGGTGGAGTTCGGCGCCGAGCGGCAGCACGACGCGCTCGCCGCGGTGGCCGCTGTCGGCGCGCCGGGGGCGGTCGACGGGCAGCGCGAGCTCCTCCGGAAGGTCGGCCAGGGTCTCGCGCCAGTAGGCGAGTTGACGCGCGGCCGGGCTCTGCGGGTCGGCCTCGTCGCCGAGCAGCTCGCGCTGCCAGAGCGCGTAGTCGGCGTACTGGACGGGCAGCGGGCGCCAGTCGGGCGCGGTGCCGTCGCGGCGGGCGGCGCAGGCGGTGGCGAGGTCGCGCAGCAGCGGGTCCATCGACCAGCCGTCGCCGGCGATGTGGTGCAGCACCAGGACCAGCAGCCGGTCGTCGGTGCCGTCGCCCGCCAGGAGGAGGTGGGCGCGGATCGGCAGGTCGGCGGCGAGGTCGAAGGGGATCTCCGCGCAGGCGGTGACCGCCTGCGCCGGGTCGGCCGGGGCCGTGGTGCGGAGGTCGAGCGGGACCCTGGCCTCGCCGGCCGGGAGGATCCGCTGGTAGGGCTCGCCGTCCTGCTCGGCGATCACCGTGCGCAGGCTCTCGTGGCGGGCGACCAGGTCGTCGAGGGCCGCCGCGAGGACGGCGGGGTCGAGCGGACCGGCGACGCGCAGGGCGAGCGGCAGGTTGTAGAGGGCGCTGGGGCCCTCCATCCGGTCGATCAGCCAGAGCCGGCGCTGGGCGAAGGAGAGCGGCAGCCGCTCGGGGCGCGGTCCCGCGACGAGGGCGGGCCCGGGGCCGGCGCCGCCGTCCAGGCGCTGGGCGAGGCCGGCGACGGTCGGGGCCTCGAAGACGTCCCGGATGCCGAGTTCGGTGCCGAGCACCGAGCGGACCCGGCCGGCCAGCTTCATCGCGAGCAGCGAGTGGCCGCCGAGCGCGAAGAAGTCGTCGTCGACGGAGACCCGGTCGAGGCCGAGGACGTCGGCGAACAGTCCGCAGAGCAGTTCCTCGCGGGCGGTGCGGGCCGCGCGGCCGCCGCCGAAGAGGCCGAAGTCCGGGGCGGGCAGGGCGCGGCGGTCGATCTTGCCGCTGCCGGTCAGCGGTAGCGCGGCGAGCGGGACGACGGCGGCCGGGACCATGTGGCCGGGCAGCGCCTCGGCGGCGAACCGGCGCAGCTCCAGGGCGAGTTCGGAGCTCGGCGGGGCGGTGGTGGCGCAGTGGGCGACCAGCCTGCGGTCCCCGTCGGCGCCCTCGTGCAGGGTGACCACGGCCTGCTGGACGCTCGCGTGGCGGGCCAGCACCTGCTCGATCTCGCCGAGTTCGATCCGGAAGCCGCGCAGCTTGACCTGGTGGTCGGTGCGGCCGAGGTAGTCGAGGCCGCCGTCGTGGGTGCGGCGGACCAGGTCGCCGGTGCGGTACATCCGGGCGCCGGGGGTGAACGGGTCGGCGACGAAGCGCTCGGCGGTCAGCGCGGGGCGGCCGAGGTAGCCGCGGGCCAGGCTGCGGCCCGACAGGTAGAGCTCGCCGGGGACCCCGGGCGGGACGGGGGCCAGGTGCTCGTCCAGCACGTAGGCCCGGGTGCCGAGGACGGTCCGGCCCAGGGACGGGCGGTCGGTGGCCGCGAACGGGTGGGTGAGGGTGTCGACGGTGGCCTCGGTGGGGCCGTAGAGGTTGCGGGTCTCGGTGTGCGGGGCCTCGCGCAGCCGGGTCCACAGCGCCCGGCCGACCGCCTCGCCGCCGAGGAGCAGCACCTTCGGGGCCGCCCCGCCGTCCAGCAGGCCTTCGGCGAGCAGCTGTTCGGCGTAGCTCGGGGTGACGTTGACGACGCCGACGGACTCGCCGTGGACGTACCGGACGAGGGCGGCGGCGTCGCGGCGCAGGTCGTCGCCGACGAGGTGCAGCTCATGGCCGGCGATCATCCAGAGCAGGCCGTCCCAGGAGGCGTCGAAGCAGAGCGAGGCGGTCAGGGCGACGCTCAGCCGGCCGTGGGCGCGCTCGGGCCCGGCGAAGGTCTCCGCCCGGTGGTGGGCCAGCAGCGCGGCGATCGAACCGTGGCCGACGACCACGCCCTTCGGGAGGCCGGTGGAGCCGGAGGTGTAGATGACGTAGGCGGCGTGCGCCGGGTCCAGACGCACCGGCGGGGCCCCGGCGGGCCGGTCGGCCCAGGCCGCGGCGTCGGCGGGCAGCACGGTCAGGCCCTCCAGCACCTCGGGCAGCGGCCAGCCCTCGCCGGTGAGGACCAGGGCGGGCGCGGAGTCGGCGAGCATGTGGGCGGTGCGCTCGCGCGGGTACTCGGCGTCCAGCGGCAGGAAGGCGGCCCCGGCCTTGAGCACGGCCAGCTGGGCGACCACGGTGTCCGCCGAGCGCGGCAGGGCGAGCGCGACCACGCACTCCGGGCCGATGCCGGCCGCCACCAGGCCGTGCGCCAGGCGGTCGGCGCGGGCGTCGAGTTCGGCGTAGCTCAACCGGACGTCCCCGAAGACCAGGGCGGTCGCGTCCGGGGTGCGGGCCGCCTGCGCGGCGAAGGCGGCCGGCAGCAGCGGCACGTCGGCGGGCAACGGGGCTGCGGGGGCGAGGAGTGCGGCGCGCTCGTCCGCGTCCAGCAGGTCGGCGCGGCCGATCGGGCGGTCGGGGTCGGCCACCACGGCCGCGAGCAGGCGCCCGAAGCGGGCGGCGATCGACTCCGCGGTCCGCCGGTCGAACAGGTCGGTCGCGTAGTCGAGCGCGCAGTCCAGGCCGGCGGGCGAACCGTCGGGGCCGAAGAACTCCTCCAGCGTGACGTTGAGGTCGAACTTGGCGACGCCGGTGTCCGAGGGCAGCGCCTCGACGGCCAGGCCGGGCAGCTCCAGCACGCCTTCACCGGCGGACTGGAGGACCAGCGCGACCTGGAACAGCGGGTGGCGGGCCAGCGAGCGGGCCGGGTTGAGCTCCTCGACCAGCCGCTCGAACGGCACGTCCTGGTGGGCGTAGGCGCCGAGGCCGGTCTCCCGGGCGCGGCCCAGGAGTTCGGCGAAGCTCGGGTCGCCGGAGGTGTCGGTGCGCAGGACGAGGGTGTTGACGAAGAAGCCGACCAGGTCGTCCAGCGCCTCGTCGGAGCGGCGGGCGACCAGCGAGCCGATCGGCACGTCGGTGCGCGCCCCGAGGCGGGTGTGGAGGGCGGGGAGGGCGGCCG
>NZ_JBHYUU010000354.1:0-3186 GCF_042749955.1 Kitasatospora sp. NPDC059462
GGCGAGGACGACGAGGACGGCGTCCTTCACCTCGCCGCCGGTGGCCGCCAGCGCCCGCCGGGCGGTCTCCTCGTCCGTGCCGGTGATCTCGGTGACGATCCGCCGCGCCCGGTCGCGCAGCTTGGCGTTGCCCGCCCGGACGTCCACCATCAGATTCCCGTACGTCTTGCCGAGCCGGACCATCACCGCCGTGGACAGCAGGTTCAGCACCAGCTTCTGCGCCGTCCCCGCCTTGAGCCGGGTCGACCCGGCCACCACCTCCGGCCCGGTCACCACCTCGATGCCCAGCTCGGCGGCCGCGACCAGCGGCGACCCGGCGCTCCCCGCCAGCCCCACGGCCAGCGCCCCGGCGGCGCGGGCGCCGCGCACGGCGGCCACCGTGTACGGCGTGCGGCCGGAGGCGGAGACGCCGACCACCGTGTCCTCGGCAGTCAGCGCCAGCGCGGCCAGATCGGCGGCCGCCAGCTCCGGGCGGTCCTCCGCGCCCTCCACGGCGCGCACCAGGGCCCGTGCGCCGCCCGCGATCACGCCCACCACCTGGCCCGGGGCGGTGTTGAACGTCGGCGGGCACTCGCTCGCGTCCAGCACCCCGAGCCGCCCCGCCGTCCCCGCGCCCGCGTAGACCAGCCGCCCGCCCCGGGCCATCCGCCCGGCGACCGCGTCCACCACCACGGCGATCCTCGGCAGCTGCCCGGCCACCGCCCCGGCGACCGTGCGGTCCTCGGCGTTCAGCAGCCGCAGCAGCTCCAGTGTCCCCAGCCGGTCGAGGCCGGCCCACTGCGGCCGGACCTCCTCGGTCACCGGGCGGTCGGCGTTCTCCATGCCGAACCCCTCCCCGCGCATGACCGCCGCCAACCCGGGCAGGTGCCGGTCGGGCGAGGAAGGGAGGCCGGCCATGGGCCACCAGGAGACCGTCGCCGCCCTGCTGCAACGCTTCGGCCGCACCTACGCCGACGAGGCGGGCATCACGCTCCGCGACACCCCGTCCCCGCTCTACCGGCTGCTGGTGCTCACCACGCTCAGCTCGGTGCGGATCAGCGCCGACCTCGCCGTCGCCGCCGCCCGGGAGCTCTCCGCGGCGGGCCTGCGCACCCCGAAGGCCATGGCCGCCGCGCACTGGCAGACCAGGGTGGACGCCCTCGGCCGCGCCCACTACGTGCGCTACGACGAGAGCACCGCGACCGCTCTCGGCCGCGGCGCCGACCTGCTCCTCGACCGCTGGCACGGCGACCTGCGACGGCTCCGCGACGAGGCCGGGGGCGATCCCGCCCGCATCGCCGGGCTGCTCCGCGCGTTCCCCCGGATCGGCCCGGTCGGCTCGGGCATCTTCTGCCGCGAGGCCCAGGCGGTCTGGCCGGTCCTGCGCCCGTCCTTCGACGACCGCGCCCTGAGAGCGGCGGCCGACCTCGGCCTGCCCCGCACCCCGGCCGCCCTCGCCGCGCTCACCCCGCCGCGCGACCTCGCCCGCCTCGCCGCCGCCCTCACCCGCTTCAGCCTGGGCCGCGTCCGGCCCGGCGAACTCCGGGCGGCGTAGCCGTGCCCGGGCCGGCGCCGGGGCCGCCCGGGAGGCCGACCCGCCCGGGAGGCCCGGCCGCCCGGGTTCAGGCCATCCAGAAGAAGACCGCCGTCATGCGGCGCTCCTCCAGGGTCAGGCCGTGGTACGAGGTGGCGCTGTGGATCAGGTTGGCGTGGTAGACGAGCAGGCGGTTGTAGCGGTTGGGGACGCGGACGTCCTCGGTGAAGGCGTCGGCGGGGACGCGGCGGGTGCCGAGGGCCTCGACCAGATTGGTGTGCGGGGCGGCGACCAGGTTGCCGCCGAGCCGGCCGCCGGGGAACTGCTGGCGGTAGAAGCCGGTACCGGCGTCCTTGGCGGCTCCGGGGCTCAGGTAGAGGACGGCCGCGTAGCGGCAGAGGGCGCGGGAGTCGGTGTGCGGGCGCGGCTCCGACTCGCCGGCGCCGACGAGCTGGACGCAGTTGTGGTTCAGGGTGCCGCCGCCCGGGGCGCTCTGCACCCAGAGCCGCGGCGCCCCGGTGGCCCGGCGGACGAGTGCCTCGACCCGGGCCAGCTCGGCGGGCTCCAGGCCGGGCATGGTCCGCAGGCCCGGCCAGGTCTCCGGACGGTAGGGGTAGCCCTCGGCCCAGTCGTTCCGGTCGAGGCAGCGGCGCCGTACGGCGTCCGGGTCGGGCAGGACGTCGTCGAAGACCCAGTAGTCGCGGCCCGGGGTGGGTTTGCGGTAGGGCAGGACGGGCAGGTGGGCGGTCCGTCCGGCGGGCAGTGGAGGCATGGGCCGACCATAGGATTCGCCGCCCCCAACGTTCTGCCGTGAGCAGGTCAACCTTTCGTCAAGGTCACCACGGGCGGCGGGAACGGAGCCGGGGTCAGCACCGCCCGCCGGCGGCCCGTCACCACGGGGCGGGCGTCCGTCCCCGGCCGCCCGGAGCCGGCCGACACCGCCGAGGCGCGCCGGCGGGGCGGAACGTGAACGAGGTCACCCTTGAACGCGCGCCGGGCGGCGGGAAAGGGTGGTGGCATGACCACCTTCGAGATCGATCCCGCCGGGCCGTCGGCCGACGGGGAGCCGCGCACCCGCACCCACGAGTGGCGGGCCGGTCCGCCCATCTCGGCGTTCCCGCACCTCACCGGCGAGGAGATCCTCCGGGAGATCATCGCCGGCCGGATCCCGCAGCCGGCGATCGGGAGCACCATGGGCTTCCGGCTGGTGGAGGCCGGGCCCGGGACGGCCGCGTTCGAGGGCGCGCTCGGCGATCACCTCTTCAACCCGATGAACACCGTCCACGGCGGCTACCTGGCCACCCTGCTGGACTCGGCGCTCGGCTGCGCCGTGATGAGCCGGCTGCCGGCCGGCGTCGGCTACACCACCACGCAGCTGAACGTGCACATGGTGCGGCCGCTGTTCGCCGACTCGGGGCAGGTGCGCTGCGAGGGGGTCGCGCTGCACGTGGGGCGGACGATCGCCACCGCCGAGGCGCGGATCCTCGGCGGCCAGGACGGCCGGCTGTACGCGCACGCGACCACCACCTGCGCGATCCTGACCCCGCGCCGGGCCGACTGACCCACGCGCACGGGCCCCGGTTGTGAACCCCCCGCACGAACGCCCCGGGTTACCACCCCGGGCCCGGCGGGGCCCCGCGCCCGGGCGAAGGCCCCCCAAGCCCCCGCGACCC
>NZ_JBHYUU010000355.1:0-3160 GCF_042749955.1 Kitasatospora sp. NPDC059462
CCCTGGCGAACGCCGGGTTGTCGGCGGCGGACGTGGACGTGGTGGAGGCGCACGGGACCGGTACGACGCTGGGTGACCCGATCGAGGCGCAGGCGTTGCTGGCCACCTACGGGCAGGACCGTGAACGGCCGCTGTGGCTCGGCTCGTTGAAGTCGAACATCGGTCACACTCAGGCTGCGGCGGGTGTCGCGGGTGTGATCAAGATGGTGATGGCGATGCGGCACGGTGTGCTGCCGCGCACCCTGCACGTGGACGAGCCCTCGCCGCACGTGGACTGGTCGGCGGGCGCGGTGGAACTGCTGGCGGAGCCGGTCGAGTGGTCCGTGGGCGACCGCCCGCGCCGGGCAGGTGTCTCCTCGTTCGGTGTCAGCGGCACCAACGCGCACGTCGTGCTGGAGCAGGCCCCGGCGGCGGTCACCGACGAGAGCCCGCAGGAGGCGCCGACGTCGGACGTCGCCGTCGCCTGGCCACTGTCGGCGAAGGACCCGGCCGCGCTGCGGGGCCAGGCGGAGCGCCTGCTCACGCATCTCGCGGAGCGACCGGAGCTCGGCGTCGTCGAGGTCGGCCGGTCGCTGGCGACCTCGCGCGCCGCACTGGCGCACCGCGCCGTGGTGGTGGGCCGGGACCGGGAGGAACTGCTCCAGGGCCTGTCCGCGATGGCCGAGGACCGGCGGCGGCCGTCCGCCGGCCTGGTGACCGGTGAGGCGGGTTCCGCGGCCGGCCGGCTCGCGTTCCTGTTCTCGGGGCAGGGGAGTCAGCGGGTGGGGATGGGGCGTGAGCTGTACGCGTCGTTCCCGGTGTTCGCGGAGGCGTTCGACGAGGTCTGCGCCGCCGTGGACGTTCACCTCGAACGGCCGTTGCGGGACGTGGTGTTCGGCGAGGACGCGGAGCTGCTGGCGCGCACGGAGTTCACCCAGCCGGCGCTGTTCGCGATCGAGGTGGCGCTGTTCCGGCTGGTGGAGTCGTGGGGGGTGCGGGCGGACTTCCTGGCCGGGCACTCGATCGGTGAGCTGGCCGCCGCGCACGTCGCGGGCGTGTTCTCGCTGGCCGACGCCGCCGAACTGGTGGTGGCCCGTGGCCGGTTGATGCAGGAGCTGCCGTCCGGTGGGGCCATGGTCGCGGTTCAGGCCTCGGAGGGCGAGGTCGCGCCGCTGCTGGCCGGCCGTGAAGAGAGCGTGGGTATCGCGGCGGTCAACGGCCCCTCCTCGGTGGTGCTTTCGGGCGACGAGTACGCCGTCACGGAGGTGGTCGCACTTCTGGAGGGTCGCCGGACGAAGCGGCTCACGGTCTCGCACGCGTTCCACTCGCCGTTGATGGAGCCGATGCTCGCGGGCTTCCGGGAGGTCGTGGAGCGCGTCACCTTCGGCGCGGCCACCCTGCCGGTCGTCTCCACCCTCACCGGACAGCTCCTCACCTTCGAGGAGTTGGCCGACCCCGACTACTGGGTGCGCCACGTCCGCCACGCGGTCCGGTTCGCCGACGCCGTCGAGACGCTGGCGGCGCAGGGGGTGACGGCGTTCCTGGAGGTCGGGCCCGGCGGTCTGACCCCGATGGTCCAGGAGACCCTGCCCGACACCGCCGCCGTTCCCGCCCTTCGCGCCGACCGCACCGAATCCGCGGCCTTCACCACCGCCCTCGCCCAGCTGCACACCCGGGGCGTCGCCCTCGACTGGGACGCGGTCTTCCCCGGCCCGGGCGCTCACCGGGTCGACCTGCCCACCTACGCCTTCCAGCGTCGGCACTACTGGCTGGAGGCGCCCGCGATCGCCGGGGACGTGGCCTCCGTCGGCCTGGCCTCCGCCGAGCACGCCCTGCTGGGTGCGGCCGTGAGCCTGCCCGACGGCGGCGTCCTGCTGACCGGGCGGCTGTCGCTCCCCACCCACCCCTGGCTGGCGGACCACGCGGTCTCCGGTGCGACCCTGCTGCCCGGTACGGCCTTCCTCGACATGGCGGTCCGGGCCGGTGACGAAGCCGGGTACGACCGGGTGGACGAACTGACCCTCTCCGCGCCGCTGGTGCTCCCCGCCCGGAACGCGGTGCAGATACGGGTGACCGTCGCGGCGGCCGACGGGACCGGGCGGCGCGCGGTGGAGATCCACTCGCGCCCCGAGGACGGAGCGGCCACGGACGCCCCGTGGACGTGCCACGCCATCGGCGTCCTCACGCAGGCCGGGGACACGGCCTCGCCGGACACCGCCGACGCGGCCGTCTGGCCGCCCGCCGGTGCGACGGCGGTGGACATCGACGGCTGCTACGAGCGGCTGGCGGAGGCCGGCTTCGGTTACGGCCCGGTGTTCCGGGGCCTGCGGGCCGTGTGGCGGCACGGGGCGGAGCTCCTGGCCGAGGTCGCCCTGCCCGAGGACGTCCCGGTGGCCGGCTTCGCCCTTCACCCGGCCCTGCTCGACTCCGCCCTGCACGCGATGGGGGTGGGCGGATTCCTGGCCGACGGCCACGAGGGGCGGCTGCCGTTCTCGTGGAGCGGGGTGCGGGTGTCCGCCACGGGTGCGACCGCGTTGCGGGTCCGGCTGGCCCCGGCGGCCGGCTCCGGGGCAGGAGCGGACACCGTGTCGCTGGCGATCGCGGACGGCGAAGGCCGCCCGGTGGCGTCGGTGGACACGCTGGCCCTGCGGTCGGTGACGGGCGAGCAGCTCGCGGCGGCCCGGTCCACCGAGGCGGGTTCGCTGCTCCGGGTGGAGTGGGTGCCGGGGGTGGTGTCGGCCGGTGCGGTGGAGGTGGAGGTCCGTGAGGGTGTGGCGGATCTCGGGCGTGAGGGTGCGGTGGTGCCGGGGGTGGTGGCGGTGGTGTGCCCGTCGTCGGGGTCCGGTGCCGGGGGTGTGCGTGGGGTTGTGGGTGGTGTGCTGGAGCTGGTGCGGGACTGGGTGGTGGAGGAGCGGTTCGGTGGTTCGCGGTTGGTGGTGGTGACGCGTGGTGGTGTTGCGGTGGGTGCGGACGAGGGTGCTGGGGTGGAGGTCGGTCAGGCGGCGGTGTGGGGTCTGGTGCGGTCGGCGCAGTCGGAGCATCCGGGTCGGTTGGTGCTGGTGGATGTGGAGCCGGCGGTGGGGGACGTCGGGGCGGCGGTGTCGGTGGCGGTGGCGTCGGGGGAGCCGCAGGTGGCGGTGCGTGGCGGTCGGGTGCTGGTGCCGCGTCTGGCGCGGGTGGC
>NZ_JBHYUU010000356.1:0-3106 GCF_042749955.1 Kitasatospora sp. NPDC059462
CCCGGCGTGCCGGGGGGGGGGCGGGGGGGCCGCCGCCCCGCCGCCGCGGGGGGGGGGGGGGCGGCCCCGCCGGGCCCCCCCGGCCGGGGGGCCCCCCCCCCCGCACGCCCGCTGAGGCATGATCTCGACTATGGCCATCGTCGCGGGGATAGACAGCTCGACCGGTCGCACCCGGATCGTCGCGTGTGACGCCGGAACCGGCGCCGTCCTGCGGTCCGGCAAGGCCCCCCACCCCGCGCCCGACGAGCCCGACGCCCGGCCCGGCGAGGCCGACCCGCAGATGTGGCTGCACTCGCTCGGCGACGCGGCGGCCGGCGGCCTGCTGGAGGGCGTCCGGGCGATCGGCGTCAGCGCCCAGCAACACGGCATGATCGGCCTGGACGCCGGCGGCGTGCAGGTCCGGCCCGCGATCCTGTGGAACGACCCGCGCTCCAGCGGCGCCGCCGCGGCCCTGCTGGACGAGCTGGGCGGCCCGGCGGCCTGGACGGCGGCCATCGGCGCCGTCCCCAGCCCCGCGTACACGATCGCCAAGCTGCGCTGGCTGGCCGAGTTCGAACCGGCCAACGCCCGGCGGATCGCCGAGGTGCTGCTGCCGCACGACTGGCTGGTCTGGCAGCTGCTCGGCCACCCCAAGCGCCGCACCACCGACCGCGGCGACGCCTCCGGCACCGGCTACTGGTCCCCGGTCACCGGCGAGTACCGGCAGGACCTGGTCGAGCTGGCGCTCGGCCACGAGCTGAGGCTGCCGGACGTGCTCGGCCCCGCCGAGCCCGCCGGCCACACCCCCGAGGGCCTGCTGATCTCGGCCGGCACCGGCGACAACATGGCCGCCGCGCTCGGACTGGGCCTGGGCCCCGGCGACGCGGTGGTCTCGCTCGGCAGCTCCGGGACGATCTTCGCGGTGCACGAGCGGGCCGTGGTGGACGCCACCGGCCTGGTCTCCTCCTTCGCCGACGCCACCGGCCGCCACCTGCCGATGGTCGCCACCCTGAACGCCGCCCAGGTGCTCCGCTCCACCGCCGCCCTGCTCGGCCGCGACCTGGAAGGCCTCAGCGACCTCGCCCTGCAGTCCTCCCCCGGCGCCTACGGGCTGGTGCTGCTCCCCTACCTGGACGGCGAGCGGACGCCCGCGCTGCCGCACGCGGCCGGCACGCTGACCGGGATGCGGGCGGAGTCGATGGCCCCTCAGCACCTGGCCCGGGCCGCCGTCGAGGGCATGCTCTGCAACAGCGCGGACGCCCTGGACGTGCTGCGCGCCCGCGGCGTCGAGGTGAAGCGGGTCTTCCTGCTGGGCGCCGCCGGACGGCTGCCGGCGGTGCGGCACGTCGCTCCGCAGCTGTTCGGCGTGCCGGTGGTCGTCCCGCCGCCCGGCGCGCACGCGGCGCGCGGCGCGGCCCGGCAGGCGGCCTGGGCGCTGGCCGGGACCCCCGAGCCGCCGCGGTGGGACCTTCCGGAGGCCGTCACCGCGGCCCCGGACGCCGAGCACGACCTGCCGGTCGGCTCCGCGGTCCGCCAGCAGTACCGGGCCGCCCGCGAGCAGATCCACCCGGAGACGGCCGGCTGAGGGCCCCCGGGTCCGCGCCGGCGGTGAAGATGCGTCACCCGGAAACCGGTGGCAGCGTGGGAGACGACGCGGCCACCGCACGGAAGGGCGGCAGGATCCCATGGCACTGCACAAGGGGACCGGTGACGACCGCCGGCTGACCGTCGGCCCGTTCCTCGGCACCGCCGCCGACCCGCTCGGCGCGATGGAGCTGGCGCCCCCGCTGCACCGGCTCGCCGACGGCCCCGTCCCGGCCGACACGGCGTACCAGCTGATCCACGACGAACTGCTGCTGGACGGCAACGCGCGGCTCAACCTGGCGACCTTCGTCAGCACCTCGATGGAGGTGCAGGCCACCCGGCTGATGACCGAGTGTCTCGACAAGAACATGATCGACAAGGACGAGTACCCGCAGACCGCCGAACTGGAGCGGCGCTGCGTGTCCATCCTCGCCCACCTGTGGCACGCCCCCGACCCGGACGCCGCCGTCGGCTGCTCCACCACCGGATCCAGCGAGGCCTGCATGCTGGCCGGCCTGGCGCTCAAACGGCGCTGGATCCGCCGCAACGCCGAGCGCTACGCGGCCGGTGCCCGGCCCAACCTGGTGATGGGCGTCAACGTGCAGGTCTGCTGGGAGAAGTTCTGCACCTTCTGGGAGGTCGAGGCCCGCACCGCGCCGATGGACGGCGAGCGCTTCCACCTCGGCCCCGAGCAGGCGGTGGAGCTCTGCGACGAGAACACCATCGGTGTGGTCGCCGTGCTCGGCTCCACCTTCGACGGCTCCTACGAGCCGGTCGCGGAGATCTGCGCCGCGCTCGACGACCTCCGGCAGCGCACCGGCCTGGACGTCCCGGTGCACGTGGACGGCGCCTCCGGCGGCATGATCGCGCCGTTCCTGGACGAGGACCTGGTCTGGGACTTCCGGCTGCCGAGGGTCGCCTCCGTCAACACCTCCGGCCACAAGTACGGGCTGGTCTACCCGGGCGTCGGCTGGGCGCTGTGGCGGGACCACGAGGCGCTGCCCGAGGAGCTGGTGTTCAAGGTCAACTACCTGGGCGGCGAGATGCCGACCTTCGCGCTGAACTTCTCCCGGCCCGGCGCCGAGGTGATCGCCCAGTACTACGTCTTCCTGCGGCTCGGGCGGGCCGGCTTCCGGGCCGTCCAGGGGGCCTGCCGGGAGGTGGCGCAGTACCTGGCCGACGGGATCGAGGGGCTCGGCGGCTTCCGGCTGCTGACCCGCGGCGACCAGCTGCCGGTGTTCGCGCTCACCACGACGGACGAGGTGCCGTTCGACGTCTTCGACGTGTCGCGGCGGCTGCGCGAGCGCGGCTGGCAGGTCCCGGCGTACACCTTCCCGGCCAACCGGGAGGACCTCGCGGTGCTGCGGGTGGTCTGCCGCAACGGCTTCTCCCGCGACCTCGCGGACCTCCTGCTGGGCGACCTCGAACGGCTGCTGCCGGAGCTGCGGCGCCAGCCGGTCCCGCTCAAGGACCTCGGGGTGCCGGCCAGGACGGCCTTCCACCACTGACACCCCGCGGACCCCGCGGACGCGGGGGCGGGTGG
>NZ_JBHYUU010000357.1:0-3064 GCF_042749955.1 Kitasatospora sp. NPDC059462
GGGCGAACCGTCCACCGCCCCGGCCGCCGGGTGCGTCGGATGCGTCAGGAGGCCGGCACGCCGGGGGCGGCGCCGCGCTCCTTGAGCATGTCGGTGATCAGGTCGATCTCCGCGCTCTGGCCGACCACCATCGACTGCGCGAGCCGCTTCTCCGCCTCGTTGCGTGCCATGTCGACATAGCCCTGGGCCATCTCCACGCCGCCCTTGTGGTGCTCCAGCATCAGCTGCAGGTAGAACACCTCGGCGTCCCGCCCGCTCAGCGAACGGAGCTTGGTGAGCTGCGTGGTGGTGGCCATCCCGGGCATCAGCGAGCCGTCGTGCGCCTGGTAGTCGGCGCCGTGGCCGTGGCCGCCCATCGCCATCCAGGCCATCGGCTTGGCCGTGGAGTGCTGGGTGAGCCCCCACTGGTCGAGCCAGCCCATCATCATGCCGCGCTGGTTGGCCTGGGTGTTGATGATGTCGAACGCCAGGGTGCGGGTCGGCTCGTCCGACGTCCGGTCGCGGACGATGAACGACAGGTCCACCGCCTGCTGGTGGTGGGTCGACATGTCACGGGCGAAGCCGGCCTCGGGCGAGGTGTCCGCCGGCACGCTGAGCGAGGAGGACCCGGAGGCGGGACTCCCGCCCGCCACCAGGGCCGGCACGCCGAGCGCGAGGGCGAGCGCGGCGGCCAGCGCGGCCGGCCACCAGATCCGCCGGCGCGCGGCCGCGCGGTCCGTCTCCGTGCCGTCCGGCGGGTCCCCGGCGGTGCCGTCCTCGGCGGCGGTCACATCGACCCCATCGTGCAGGAGGCGCCCGGCTCCTGGGTCTGCTTGCCCTGGACGTACTTGGTGAAGAACTGGTTCACCCGGGGGTCACTGGCGCTGTCCACGGTGAGCTGGGTCGACCAGGCGCTCAGGGTGATGGTGCCCTGCTCGTCCGGGTACGGGCTCATCAGCGAGTACGGGGTGGCCTTGACCTTGTCCGAGAGGGTCTTGATGTCGTCCGGGGTGGCCTTGCCGTTGTACGTCACCCAGACCGCGCCGTGCTCCAGCGAGTGGACGGCGCGCTCGTTCTCGACCGGCTGGTCGTAGACGGTGCCCATGCAGTCCAGCCAGATCGCGTTGTGGTCGCCACCGACCGGCGGGGTCTGCGGGTAGGTGACCTTCTCCTTGACGTGGTTGCGGGTCAGGTCGCCGAAGGTCTGCACGCCGTCGATCGGGGCCGCGGCGGCGGCCTCCTTGGCCTTCTTGTCCTGGTTGGCGTCGACCACGATCCAGGTGCCGGTGGCTATCGCCGCGATCACCAGCACACCGGCGACCGTGCCGGCGATGATCTTGTTGCGGCGGTCGCGGCGCTGCTCGGCCGCGCGCAGCTCGGCGATCCGGGCACGGCGGTCGTTGCTCGCCTGCTTGGCGCTCGGCTTGTTGCCCGGTGCCTTGTTCGGCTGAGTCTGCTTGGAGGCGGAACCCATGTGGTGTCCTTGTCCCCGTCGCGCATCGGGCGCGGCGGTCTGGAAGAGATGGCGGGAAGGGGCGGCTCCGTCGGTCCCGCCCGTCCGGCGACACACTGGTCGGCGGGGAGGGCCGGGTCCGGCGGCGGGTTCCGCTCAGGACCGGTGTACTTGGAGTTCGTGCAGGTCGGGTGCGGGGTGCGGACCGACCAGCAGTCCGGCGGGCACGACCCGGGGCAGCGCCTCGGGGGCCGTGGCCGGCGGCGCCGCGGCGGGCTGCGGGTGCGGCGGCGGGTTGGGGAGCTGGGCGTCCTGGGCGCAGTACGGGTGGCTGGAACAGCCGTTGTTGCGGTGCGGCGGGTCGCCGTCGACCGAGCACCAGGTCCAGTGCCGGTGGCTCTCCGCGCGGATCCGGTCGCCGAGGGTCTGCGGCGCGGTGGCCGGACCGGTGGCGGCGTTGCCGTCGCCGTGCGGGTGGACCGGGGTGGCGAACGCGGCGCCGGCCGCGATGACGCCGGCCGTGGTGGTACCGGCGGACACGCCGGACGGGGGACCCGCCGGGGGGTCGGCCGGGACGGTCACCGGGAAGCCGGTCCGCTCGGCCGTGACCGCCTTGGCGTGCGCCGTGCACGGCAGCGCCAGCAGCAGTCCGGCCAGCAGCAGGATCCACAGCGCGCCCACCGGGCGGGCCGCGAGTGCGGTCCTCCCCGGCCGGGGGGTGCTGGGGGCCGACGCGGTCATGCGCACATTTAATCAGCCGAACGAGTGAAGCGAGCCCCCTCCTCGGTTCTCATTTTCGGCCCCGGAGCCGCCGTAATACCCCGGAAACACCCTGGTCGGGGCGGTTCGGTCGACTGCGGGAGGAACGGAAACGAAACGGGCAGCGAACCCGGTGATCGATATCGGCCGATGTGCGCGCGGTTGTCGCCGAAACCCGGACAGCGTGGTGGTGCTTGGGGACAATGACGTCGAGCCAGCGACCAGGAGCCGCCAGATGACCAAGCAGGGTGCACCCGCGCAGCAGCAGCACCGGCCGGACGACGGCTGGTGGGACACGGTCTACGCGGGACCGGCCGGCACCCTGCCCGACACTCCGGACGCGCAGTCGGGGGAGGGCAGCGTCGACGACTGGTTCGAGACGGCGGCCGGACTCATTGGGCAGCAGCGGAGCGCGCCGCCCGAGGAGGAGGCGCCGGTGACGGTGCCGGAGGCGGCGCCGGAGACGCCGGAGGCCGGCGAGGAGGTGCTGGAGCGGGACAGCATCGACGACTGGTTCGACACCGCCGTCGGCGTGATCGCGCCGCAGGCCCCGGCCGCCGAGCCCCCGGCCGTCGAGGGCCCGGTCGTCGAGCCCCCGGTCGTCGAGGGCCCGGCCACCGCTGCTCCGGTGGCCGACGAGACGCACCGCTTCCCCGCCCCCTTCTGGGCGACGGACGCCCGGGTGCCGGAACCGCGCTCCAAGCCCGGGGCCGGGGCCGCGGCGGCTCCGACCCCGGAACCGGAGCCGCAGCCGGAACCGGAGCCCGAAGCGAAGCCGGAACCGGAACCCGACCCCGTGCCGCTGCCGGCCGTCGCGGCCGAGCCGGAGCCCGAGCACGCCGCCGAGCCCGAGCCCGCGGCAGTTCAGTTGAT
>NZ_JBHYUU010000358.1:0-2981 GCF_042749955.1 Kitasatospora sp. NPDC059462
CTCACCGCCACACTCCCCCGCTACATGGTCCCCGCCGCCTTCGTCACCATCGACACCATCCCGCTCACCGCCAACGGCAAGCTCGACCACCGAGCACTCCCCACCCCCAACCGGGAGACGGCGGACGCCAACCGGCGTCACACGCCGCCCCGCACGCCGGTCGAGGAGAAGCTCGCCGCCCTGTGGTGCGAGGGTCTGGACGTCACCCGGGTCGGCGTCGAGGACAACTTCTTCGACCTCGGCGGCGACTCCATCCGCGCCGTCCGGATGCTCAACTCCGCACGTCAGGCCGGTCTGGACCTGTCGCTGTGGATGATCTACGAGGCCCGCAGCCTCGCGGAGCTCGCCGGCCTGGTCGGCAGCGGGCAGTCCGACGACGCCGACCGCTCGCCGCTCCTGCCGGGCCAGCTCCGGCTGCTGGAGGAGGGCGGGTCGCCGGCCCGTTCGGTCCGGGTGCCGGTGACCGAGCCGCTCGACCCCGAGCTCCTGGAGCAGGCGCTGGCGGCCGTGGTCGCCCAGCACGAGGCGCTGCGCTTCCGCCTGGACACCAGTGGCACCGTGCCCCGTGGCTGGACGGCGGCGCACGAGTCCGCGCAGCTGGTGCGGACGGTCGACCTGGAGTCGGTGCCGGCCGAGCGCCGGGCCGAGGAGATCGCGACGGCCACCGCGGCCGACCGCGCCGACCTGGACCCGCAGGCCGGTCCGGTGCTCAGGGCCAGTCTCTGCCGGTTCGGCGGGGACCGGGTGCTCGGCAGCGAGCAGCTCCCCGAACTCTGGCTCACCGCGTACGACCTGGCGGTCGACGCCGACTCCTGGGAGACCCTGCTGCTCGACCTCGAAGCGGCGTACCGGCGCCTCTCCGAGGGTCGGCCGGCCGAGTGGGCCCGGCCGGCGATGACCTGGCGGCAGTGGGCCGGCCGGGTGGCCAAGCGGGCGGGCGACGCGGAGATCGCCGATCAGGCGGACTTCTGGCTCAACCGGCAGCCGCAGGTGGAGCTGCCGGTCGACCACCCGGAGGCCGTGCACACCTGGGCCGGCCGGCGGACGCTCACCACAGTGCTGGCACCGGAGCCGACCGCCGCGCTGCTCGGCGGTGCCGAGGCCGAGCAGACCCTGCTCGGCGTGCTGGGGCGGGTGCTCACCCGCTGGACCGGCAACGACCGGATCGACATCGAGGTCGGCCGCGACCTCCGTCGCGAGGTTCCCGAACTCCGTGGCGCGGTCGGTGCGTTCGCCGACGCCTTCCCGGTCTCGCTGTGGCTTCCGAAGCGCCGGGACACGGCGGCCGCCGTGCGGTCGGTCTGCGAGCAGCTGCGCGGTGTGCCGGAGCCCTGGTACGGCTACGGGCTGCTGCGTCACCTCGCGCCGGACGCCGTGGTCGCCGAGGAGCTGGCCGCGCAGCCGGCCCCCCTGGTCCGCTTCTCGTTCGCCCGGCCGGAGGACTCCGCGGGCCGTGGTTCGGCCCTGTCGGGGCTCTTCCTGGCACCGCGCCGGGAGGACGAGGTCCGCGAGGGCTCGGCGGGCCGGGGGCACCAGCTGGCGGTGCGCGCCGAGGTCCAGGACGGCCGGCTGTACCTCGGCTGGACGTACAGTGCCGATCTGCACACCGAGGACACGGTGCGGGAGCTGGCCGAGAACCTGGTCGCCGAGCTGGGCACCCTGCTCGCCGCGCCCCGGGCGAACGGCGCCCGGGCGAACAGCGGGCAGACCAACAGCGGGCAGACCGACAGCGGGCAGACGAACAGCGGGCAGGCGGACGCCGGTCGGGCCGACGGCGGGCGCAGCCGCGGGGCCGCTTCGGCCATCGGCCTCGCCATGCCGGAGCTGCTGGCCCGCCACGAGGTGCCGGGCGTCAGCCTGGTGCTGATCCAGGACGGCGCGATCGCCTCGGCCGAGGCGTTCGGCACGCTGGCCGCCGGCGGCAGCGAGCCGGTCACCACCGACACGGTGTTCGCGGCCGGGTCGCTCAGCAAGCACGTCACCACCTTCGCGCTGCTCCGGCTGCTGGCCGAGCGCGGCCTGGACCTCGACGAGGACGTCAACGCGCACCTCACCTCGTGGCGGATCCCCGGCGACCCGGCACCGGCGGTGACGTTCCGTCAGTTGCTCGGCCACCTGGCCGGGTTCGCCCAGCACCCGCGGCTCAACCGGTTCGCGCCGGACGAGCCGATCCCGACGGTGCTGGACGTCCTGCACGGACGGCCGCCGGCCGTGACGCCGCCGCCCCGCTTCGCGTCGGCCCCGGGCAGCGCGTTCCTGATGAACACGCTCCACATCTCGATCCTCCAGCAGACGATGAGCGACCTCACCGGGGCGCCCTTCGACGAGGTGGTCCGGAGCCTGGTGTTCGGTCCGCTGGGGATGGCGGGGAGCAGCTTCGACCCGGCGTTCCCGAGGACGGGCGGGCGCCCGGTGGCCCTGGGCCACGACGAGCCCGGCCGGCCGCTGCCCGGCGGCTACCAGGTCTACGCGGAGTCGGCGGCCGCCGGTCTGTGGACGACGGCGACCGACCTGGCCCGGCTGGCCGTGGAGGTCCGGCGCGGCTACCTGGGGCTGCCCGGCGCGCTGCTGCCGCGGCCGCTGGTCCAGGAGATGCTGACGCCGCGTTCGGGCCGGCCGTACGGCTGGAGCACGATCGTCGACGACAGCGGGGCCGACCTGGAGTTCGGCCACGGCGGACAGGCGATCGGTTACCAGGCGATGTCCGGCCTGCGGGTCCACTCGGGGCTCGGCGGGGTGCTGCTGACCAACGCGACGGCCGGCCGGGAGCTGGTGAAGCGGGTCATCGCCGAGGTGTGGCCGAGCCAGCAGCGGCTGACCGGCCTGTGGCAGCGCGGCCTGGACGACGCCGCGGCCCGCCGGGCCGAGTCCTGACCCTCCGGGTGCGGCCGGGCCCCACCCCGCCCCGCCGCCCCCCGCCCGGACCGCTAAGAGCCGACGGGTGGGAGGGTAGTCAATTAAAACCGCGCTATGCGTCGGTC
>NZ_JBHYUU010000359.1:0-2964 GCF_042749955.1 Kitasatospora sp. NPDC059462
GCTCTCCCCCGGCGCGGTCGGGGGGGCGGGGGGGGCCGCCCCCGGCCGGCTGTGCGGCCACCCGCCCCCGCCCCGCGGGCGCGCCCGGTCGGGACGGGGCCCGGCGCCGGGCGCGGGACGGGGCCGGAGCCTCAGCGCACCGGCTGCGGCGAGGGCCGGGCCGCGCGGGGCTTGCGGGCCACGGCGCCGGGGGTGCCGACGGCCGCGCCGAGCGCGGTGCCGCGGGTCTCCTCGGCCCAGAGCACGGAGACCAGCAGGCCGCACGCGGTGACACCGGCGGCGATCAGCATGGTCGGTCCGGTGCCGATCCCGGTCAGCGACAGCGGCAGCAGGTAGGTGCCGACGGCCGCGCCGATCCGGCTGACCGAGGTGGCCACGCCGACGGCGGTGGCGCGGACCTCGGTGGGGAACAGCTCGTTGGGGTAGGTCCAGTCGAGCACGTTCGGCCCGCCGCACAGGAAGGCGTAGGCGCAGAGCGCGACGACCACCACGGCGGCCGGGGCGTCCGGCCAGATGCCCAGCACGGCGAGCGGCACGATCATCAGCGCGAACGAGCGGATGATCACGGGGCGGCGGCCCCAGGTGTCGATCAGGCGCAGCGCGGGGTAGCAGCCGAGCAGGAAGACCAGGCTGATGAGTCCCGTGCCGAGGGTTTCGAGCACGGTGCCGCCCGGCATGCCGAAGGCCTCCAGGAGCTGCGGCCCGAAGGTGAGCATCGCGAACAGCGGGCCGACCTGGCAGAGGAAGAACAGTCCGCAGAAGAGCGTGCGGCGCCGGTAGGGCGGGGTCATCAGCAGCCGCAGGCCGGTCGGGGCGCCGGGAGCCGTGGGCGCGGGCATCAGCTCGCGGCCGTCGACCGTGACGCCGAGGTGGCGCTCGACCAGCCGCACGGCCTCGCCGACCCGGCCGTTGGCGGCCAGCCAGCGCGGCGACTCGGGCGAGCCCCGGCGGATCACCAGGAACACCACGCACAGCACGGCGGAGCTGCTGAGCATCCAGCGCCAGCTGCCGGGGCCGCCGATCTGCAGGAAGAGGTAGCCGGTCACGTAGGCGAGCACGGCGCCGGCGTACCAGGCGACGATCTGCTGACCGAGCAGCCGCCCGCGGTCCTTGGCGGGCAGCCACTCGGCGAGCAGGGACGTCGCGATCGGGTAGTCGGCGGCCACCGCCATGCCGAGGACGAAGCGCAGCAGGGTGATCGCCCAGACCGCGTCGACCCAGAAGGACAGCACCGAACAGACGATCATCACGAGCAGGTCGGCGGTGTACATCACCTCCCGCCCGATCTTGTCGGTCAGCACGCCGAAGAGCGCGCCGCCGACGAACATGCCGACCAGCGCGGCCGCGCCGATCAGGCTGACGTCGGCGGTGGAGAGCCCCAGTTCGGGGCGCATGCCGATGAGGGCGACGCCCACGATGCTCAGGATGTATCCGTCGAGCAGCGGTCCACCGGAACAGGCGAGCGCCAGCCTGCGGTGGAAGGCGGTATACGGGGCGTTGTCGATAGTGCGGGACATTCGTTCGGGTCCTCCGGAGCGCATCGCGTGCTGTCGCACCCGTGCGCCGCGTAGACGGTCGTCGGCGGCCCGCCGGGCAGGCGGACCGGTCGCCCGGAGTCCACCGGGCGACCGTCCACAGTTGCCCGGGCCGGAGGGCGAGCCCTCGGGGGCGAAGGTCAGCGGAAAACAGGACGGAGGTCCCGAATCGGACGGGCCCTCGGCCCGTACGCCAAGGCCCTCCGCCCCGCAATACCGGGCCTCACCCGCCCCCCACCCCGCCCCACACCCCCGGATGTGACGCTCGGCACCCAGAGGTATCGGTCGGGGGTCGGCCGGCTTGATTCGAATGGCCTGTGAACAGCGGCTGCGGGAGCACGCTCGCCTGGGGCCCCGACCGCGCCCGCCATCCTGACCGTGCAGTCGGATTGCGACCGGCTTCTTGGGCACGTACGCCCACAACCTGAGGAAGATCGTCTACCCGGTCCCTGACGCTTCTCCGACGGTCACGCCCGCCGCTCTGCCGGCCCAGGCAGAGCGGCGGGCGCTGCGGCTCGGCGCCTGCGATCTTGCTGTCCGACGGTCACGCGTCGATGAAGCGCACCGTGTCCTTCATGTCCGCGCGCCCGGTGCGGAGTTGCGGAACGCCCTCCTGCTCGAACCCCACGGAGACGCCGCAGAACAGCACGAGGCCGTCGTCGGCTCCGACTGCCCGGTTGACCGTCTCCCGGTACACGGTCCACATCACCTGGGGGCAGCTGTGCAGCCCCTCGGCCCTCAGCAGCAGCATGACCGTCTGCAGGTACATCCCCGCGTCGGCCCATTGTCCGGGCCCCATCGTCCGGTCGAGGTAGCAGAACAGGACGGCCGGCGCTCCGAACGCCTCCGCGTTCAGGGTGGCGATCTTCCGGGGCCGGTCCGGATCGGCGCGCTCGATTCCCAGCGATGCGTACCGCTGGGCGGCGGCCGCGGCAAAGCGGTCCAGATACGGCGAGGCCAGTGCGTCCGGGTACATCGGGTACTCGCGCGCGTCGCCGGGATCCCCCGCCCGTGCCCTGGCGGTCGCGGTCCGTTTGAGTTCCGCCAAGGGCTCACCGGTCACGACGTACAGGTGCCACGGCTGGAGGTTCCCGCTGGACGGGGCCCGCGTCGCTGCGGTCAGCACTCGTTCGAGTACCTCCCTGGGCACGGGCTCGGGGCTGAACGCCCGTACGGCCCGGCGACTTTCCACGGCCTCGTACACATCCACGTCTTGGCGTCCTCTCGTTCGACCGGGCCCCTCCACCGTATTCAGCCATGAGTGGTGACGGCGGTCCCGGGGCCCGGAACCAGGTGGTTCCGGGCCCCGGGGTCGTGTCGTGGTGGGGGGTCTCGGGCTATTCGGCGGGGGTGCCGCGGAGGAGGAAGGGGAGGTGGATGCCGCGGGTGAGGGCGGTGAGGGCGTGGAGGGTGCGGCGGTGCTGGTCGG
>NZ_JBHYUU010000360.1:0-2943 GCF_042749955.1 Kitasatospora sp. NPDC059462
GCGCGCGCCCCCCCCCCCCGGCTGGCCCCGCCGCCGGGGGGGGGGCCCCCCCGCCGGGCGGGCGGCGCGGGGGCCCCCCCGCCGCCGCCGCGCCACAGCTGTCGACCCGAGGTACCGCTCCGAGGCACGACGGAAGCGCTACCTCGGCCGCCGCTCCGGCACCCGCCGGAGCGGCGCCTCAGTCCGTGGCCCCGGGAGCCGCTCCGGAGGCAGCTCGGACGGGTGGGAGTGCGGCGGTGGCCGCCCTCCGCGCATCCCTCCGCCACCCGCCGAGGTGCTGCGGCCGGGCCCGGCATCGGCCCCGGGCCGCTGTCCGGCACAGCGCCGAAGCCGGTTGCCCGGGCTCGCTCCGGTGGCCGTCCGGTGCGGTGCCGTAGCCGGCGCTCTGGGCGTGTTCTGGTGGGTGCCCGGGGTGGCGTGGCTGCCCCGCCCCAGATCGGTCCCGGGGGGCGTTCGGTGTGGTGTCGTGGTGGTCTCTCCTCGCGTCATCCGGGCACCCGTCGGCGCGGTGCCGCAGTCGTCCCCGGCGCCTGTGGCCGTCCGGTGTGGTGCCGTAGCCGGCGCTCTGGGCGTGTTCTGGTGGGTGCCCGGGGTGGCGTGGCTGCCCCGCCCCGGATCGGTCCCGGGGGGCGTTCGGTGTGGTGTCGTGGTGGTCTCTCCTCGCGTCATCCGGGCACTCGCCGGTGCGGTGCCGCAGTCGTCCCCGGCCCCGGTGGCCGCCCAGGGCGGTGCCGTTGGCACCCCGTCCGGCGCGCCAGGGGCCGGCCCAGGTCCGCCCCGGCCTCAGTGCGGTGGTGTCGGCTGCCACAGGCAGCCGCAGTCCGGGTGCCCCTTGAGCCGCAGGCGGCGGGCCATGCCGTCGACGGCCGACAGCTCGCACCAGCCGTCCACGCTGGGTGGCCGGTCGCCGTCCAGGTAGACCTGGACGTGCAGCGCCGCGAGCCCCGCGACCGCGGTCGCGAGCGCGGTGTCGCAGGCCGGTGTCGGCGCCCGCCCCGGGCCGCCGTCGGCGAGCTGGGTGAGGATCCGCGGCCAGGCGGCGTCCTCGTCCTCCCGGGTGAGGACCAGGCAGTGGCCGCAGGCCGAGACACCCGGCAGGACCAGGGGCCCGACCACCCCGAACTCCTCCACCACGCCGACGTACAGGTGCGGGACCCCGGCCCGGAGCAGCTCGCGGGCCTGGGGCGTGCCGCCGGCGAACGCGGCGCTGCCGTCCCGGGGCGCCAGCACCACCAGGTCGGGCAGGCCCGGTCTCGGCGGGCGGCTGCGCCGGCCCGGGCGCCGGGCGGTGGCCCGGTCGACGGCCTCGCGGGCGGCGGTGGACCGGAGCCGGCCCACGTCGGTCGGCGGCAGCCCGGCGGGGGAGCAGTCCGCGGGCGTGACCCGGCCGGAGTCCACCACGGTGACCGTGCCGATGCCGCCCGCCGCGAGGACGGCGGCGACGGCCGCGCCGATCCGCCCCGCGCCGCGGACCTCGACCGCGTGCTCGGGCCGCCGGGCCAGGACGGCGGGGGCGGCGCCCGGGGGCGCGTGGATCAGTGACAGCGAGGCGAGGTCGGGCCCGAGCAGTTCGCGGTGCGGCTGGGGGAAGCGGGCCAGGGCCTCGGCCGAGGCCTCGGCGTCGTCGAGCACCCCGGCCTGCTCCAGCAGGTCGAGCAGGGAGTCGGCGGGTTCGCGCCCGAAGCCGATCCGCTCGCCCTCGGCGAGCAGCGCGGGCCGGTCGCGGGTGCCGTCGACGAGGCCGAGGAAGGCACGCAGGGCGTCGTCGGCGGCGTGGCCGAGCACCCCCGCGTGCTGGGGGATGGTGCCGAACTGGAGGGTGTCCGAGTCCCGCCAGCTGCGGGAGAGGGCGGGCTTGAGGGCGAGGCGCACGGCGGTCTTCCTTCCGATCGATTCCGGACGGCCGACGGCAGCATGCCCGATCGGGGCGAGGGCGTGCGGCGGGTTGTCCACAGGGACGGGGGCATGATCGGATGATCCGTTCGCACACCCTGTGGATAACTTGACGTCCGGCCCGGAGTCGGATTCCGGACACCTGCCGTCGGCCTTTCGTTCCCGATCGCTCCACGAAACATTTCGGCCATGGCAGCGGACTTCTGTCAGGGGGAGCGGGTAACGTCGTGTGCCATGGCAGCCGAACGGGACTCCCATCCCTCGGCGTCGCCTCGGCGTGCCCGTGCAGCGTCCGGGTCGCACGTGGCGGCGCCGAGTACGCGCGGGCGTCCGGAGCAGCGTCCCGACCAGGACCCCGAGCCGCGCTCGGAACCGCGGCCCGGAACCGCCCGCGAGCCGTTCGACCGGTCCCGGGTGGAGGTGCGGCGCAGCGCCCGCCGCAGCCGGACGGTGTCCGCCTACCGCGAGGGCGACCGCACGATCGTGCTGATCCCGGCCCGGATGTCGCACGCGGAGGAGCAGCGCTGGGTCGCCCAGATGCTGGAGAAGCTGGCCGCGCAGGAGAGCCGCCGGGTGCTCGGGGACGATGCGCTGGTGGCGCGGGCGCGCGAGCTCTCCACGGCCTACCTGGGCGGTCGTGCCCGGCCGGCCCAGGTCCGCTGGGTGACCAACCAGAACTCGCGGTGGGGGTCGTGCACCCCGAGCGAGCGGACGATCCGGCTCTCG
Source organism: Kitasatospora sp. NPDC059462 (assembly GCF_042749955.1). Classification (NCBI taxonomy): domain Bacteria; kingdom Bacillati; phylum Actinomycetota; class Actinomycetes; order Kitasatosporales; family Streptomycetaceae; genus Kitasatospora; species Kitasatospora sp. NPDC059462. The sequence goes on from NZ_JBHYUU010000360.1 coordinate 2,620, forward strand.
CACCGCCTGCAGGGGATGCCGGAGTACGTGGTCGACTACGTGCTGCTGCACGAGCTGGCGCACCTGCTGGTGCCGGACCACGGCCCGGATTTCTGGGCGCTGCTGGAGGCGTATCCGCGCACGGAGCGGGCGCGCGGCTATCTGGAGGGCGTGGTGTCGGCGGCCCGGCTGCCGCACATCCCGGGGGCCCGGCACGAGGCCCCGTCGGATCCGGACCCGGCGGAGTCCTGCGGCTGAGCGGTGCCCGGGGCGGCGGAGGACGCGGGGCCGGAGGGCCCCGGAACGGACGCCGGAACGGACGAGGAGAGGGGCGCGGACCACACG
>NZ_JBHYUU010000361.1:0-2930 GCF_042749955.1 Kitasatospora sp. NPDC059462
GGGCCCGCTTCTGTTGTGTATACGAGCCTGCCCCGGGTGAGCGGCACCCCGCTGTTCTCCCCCCGGGGGGGGGGGGGGGGGGCGCTCCCGGTCAGCCGGCCGGGAGCGCCCGCAGGTCCACCCGCCAGTCGTTGCTGCGCATCCACCGCCCGGGCGGGAACTCGAAGTCGGTCTCGCCGAGGAGGGTGAAGCCGGCCCGGCGGCAGACGGCGTTGGAGGCCGGGTTGCCGACCGAGGGGAAGGCGTGCAGGTACCGGTGGCGCCCGGTGCGGGCGGCGGCCTCGACGGCGGCCCGCGCCGCGACCGCGGCGATGCCCCGGCCCTGGTACGGCGGCAGCACGTTCCAGCCCATCTCGTAGACGGTCCCGCCCCGCCGGTCGCGCTCGGCGTAGCCGACGGTGCCGACCGCCACCCCCTCCGGTTCCAGGACGACCCGGTACATGCAGCCGGTGCCGGAGGGGACGAAGTCCAGGTAGCGCCGGTGGCGCAGCAGCATCCGCTCCTCGTCCTCCGGGCCGCCGGTGTGCCGGCGCATCTCCGGGGTGTTGACCAGGCGCAGCAGGGCGAGGTCGGCGTCGGTCCAGGGTTCGAGACGGAGCAGCGCGGGGTCCATGACGGGACGGTAGCGGGGCGGGTGCCGGGCGGGGTACCGGATTTCCCCGGGCCGATGCCGGCCGCGCCGTGCCGCCGGTCAGCTGCCCGCGGGCTCGGCGAGCGCGCGGGCCAGGTTCTCCAGGGCCGGCAGCGCGTTCATCACGGCGTCGCGGTCGGTGGGGGAGAGGGTGTCGAGCGCGGTGGCGATCCGCCGCTCGTGCGCCCGCTGCCAGTCGTCGAGCTGGCCCCGCCCCGCCGGGGTGAGCGCGATCCGCGCGGTGCGGCGGTCCCCGGGGTCGGTCTGGCGGTCGACGAACCCGGCGTCCAGCAGCTTGCCGACCAGGCCGCTGACGGTGTTGGGGGCGAGCCGCTGCCGGGCGGCCAGCTCGCCGACCCGCAGCGGGGCGGCGGCGAGCGTCTGGAGGAGTTCGACCTGCGCCATCGGCAGGGACTCCCAGGGGTAGTCGGTGCGGATGCTGCTGCGCAGCGCGCGGCGGAGCCGGGTCACCGCGTCGGTGAGCCGCCGGGCGCGCTCGATCGCCGCCGGCTCCACGGCCTGCGGATCGGCGGCGGGTTCGGGAACGGACGGTGACGACGGCATGGCCGACAGCGTAGCGCCTGGTTCGGACGCCGCCGGACCCCCTCGGACGGGTCGGGGGCGAGCGGTCCCGCTCCGTGCCGGACCGGTCGCACGCAGATCAGATCGTGGATAGAACATATCTGTATCCGATATATTTCGCCGTATGAACGCGGCGTCGACCCTCACCACCCGGCTGCTCACCGAGCGTCCCCGGCCACGCGGCATAGCCGGCTGGCGGTACGCCCACTGGCTCGCCGTCGGCACCGTCTGCCTCGGCGCCTTCCTCGGCCAGCTGACCGCCAGCGTCACCGCCCTCGTCTACCCGGCGCTCCAGCGCCACTTCGGCGCGGGGTTCGCCGCCGTCGAGTGGGTCGCCCTCGCCTATCTGCTGGTCCTGGTCGCCCTGCTGGCACCGGTCGGACGGCTCTCCGACCTGGTCGGCCGCAAGACCGTGTACATCGGCGGATTCGCCGTCTTCGGCCTGGCCTCGCTCGGCGCCGGGTTCGCCGGCGGCCTCGGCACCCTGGTCGCCTGCCGGGCCGTCCAGGCCGTCGGCGGCGCGATGATGCAGGCCAACAGCGTCGCGCTGGTCGCCCGCGGCGTGCCCGAACGCGCGATGCGCCGGGCGCTCGGCATCCAGGCCGCCGCCCAGGGCCTCGGCCTGGCGCTCGGGCCCAGCCTCGGCGGACTGCTGGTCGAGCACGCCTCCTGGCGCTGGGTGTTCTGGATCAACGTGCCGGTCGCGCTGGTCGGCATCCTGGCCGGCTGGTTCCTGCTGCCCCGGACCCGCCGCCCGGACGCCGGCCCGGTGCCGCGGGCGCTGCCCCGCCCGGTGCCCCGGCCGCGCGGGGCCGCCCGGTCCGCCTGGCTCGTCCGCTCCGACCCGGACGGCGGACGCTTCGACCTGGCCGGACTGCTGCTGCTCGCCGCCTCCACCACCGCGCTGCTGCTCGCCCTGTCCGCCGCCTCCGGCCTGCCGCTGCCGGGCTGGGCCGTCGCCGCGCTGCTGCTCGCCACCGTGCTGTGCGGCCTCGGCCTGGTCCGCCGGGAACGCCGCGCCGCCCGGCCGATCCTCGCCCCCGGCCTGGTCAACACCCCGGGGGTGCGTCCGGGCCTGGCCGTCTCGCTGATCGGCTACCTGCTGCTGTTCTGCCCGCTGGTGCTCGGCCCGGTGCTGCTCGCCGAGGCCGGCCTGCCGACCGGGCGGGCCGGTCTGGTGATCACCGTGCTCCCGGCCGCGTTCGCGGTGGCCGCGACGGCCGGCGGAGCGCTGCTGCCGCGCGGCTGGTCGGACGTCGCGCGCTGCCGCTTCGGCGCGGCCCTGGCCGGGGCCGGGCTGCTGAGCTGCGCGCTGCTGCCCGCCGCGGGCGCCGTCGCCCTGGCGCTGCCCCTGCTGGTGGCCGGCGGCGGGCTCGGTCTGCTGCTGCCCGCCAACAACGCCCTGGTGATGCGGGCGATCCCGGCCGAGTGCTCGGCGGTCGGCGGCGGCATGGTCAACATGGCGCGCAGCCTCGGTACGGCGCTCGGCACCGCGCTGCCGGTGCTCGGCGTCCACCTGGCCGGACCGGTGCTGGGCGGCCGTGCGGTCCTGCTGGCGCTGGCCGCCGTCGCGGCCCTGGCGGTGGCGCTCTCCCGGCCGGTGCGCCGGCGCTGAGTGCGCGAACGGCCGGGGGGGGGGGGGGGGGGGGGACCCCACCCCCCCCCCCCCCCCCGCCGGGGGGCGCGGGGAAGGTACCGCCCGCCCGCGGGGCCGCCG
>NZ_JBHYUU010000362.1:0-2927 GCF_042749955.1 Kitasatospora sp. NPDC059462
TCCACCAGCCGGAACAGCGCCACCTCGATCGCGAACAGCGCCGGCTGGGTGAACTCCGTGCGCGCCAGCAGCTCCGCGTCCTCGCCGAACACCACCTCCCGCAGCGGCCGTTCGAGGTGAAAGCCCACCGCCTCACAGACCTCGTCGAACGCCTTCGCGAACACCGGGAACGACGCGTGCAGCTCACGCCCCATCCCCAGCCGCTGACTCCCCTGCCCCGAGAAGAGCAGCGCGACCAGGCTCCGAGGGGCCACCGCCCCGGTGACCACGCCCGCGACCGGCTCGTCCCGTACCAGCGCGTCCAAGGACTCGCGCAGGTCCGCACGGTCCACCGCGACGATCGCCGCCCGGTGGTCGAGGGCGGCCCGTGTCGTCGCGGTGGAGAAGCCGAGATCCGCGACCGTGAGCCCGGGGTCGGCCTCCAGGTGGGCGAGAAGCCGCACGGCCTGGTCGCGCAGCGCCGAAGGGCTCTTCGCCGTCAGCAGCACGGGAGCCGGCAGCTCGGCCACCGGCAGCGGAACCGGTGCGGAGGCGTCCGCCTCGTCGGACTCCGGGGCCTGCTCGACGATGACGTGCGCATTGGTCCCGCTGAAGCCGAACGAGGAGACGGCGGCGCGGCGCGGCCGCTCGCCCGCCGGCCAGGCCACCGGCTCGGTCAGCAGGTCCACCGCACCCGCCGACCAGTCCACGTGCGGCGTCGGCTCGTCCACGTGCAGGGTCTTCGGCAGCCACTCGTGCTGGAGCGCCTGCACCATCTTGATGACGCCGCCGACCCCTGCCGCCGCCTGGGTGTGACCGAGGTTCGACTTCAACGAGCCCAGCCACAAGGGCCGTTCCCGGTCCTGGCCGTAGGTGGCCAGCAGCGCCTGCGCCTCGATCGGGTCGCCGAGGGTCGTGCCCGTGCCGTGCGCCTCCACCACGTCCACGTCGGCCGCCGACAGTCCGGCGTTGGCCAGCGCCTGGCGGATCACCCGCTGCTGCGACGGCCCGTTCGGCGCCGTCAGACCGTTGGACGCGCCGTCCTGGTTCACCGCGCTGCCCCGCACCACCGCCAGCACCCGGTGACCGTGGCGCCGCGCGTCGGAGAGCCGCTCCAGCAGCAGGACGCCGACCCCTTCGGCCCACCCGGTGCCGTCCGCCGCCGCCGCGAACGGCTTGCAACGGCCGTCGGCGGCCAGGCCGCGCTGACGGCTGAAGTCCACGAACGCCGTCGGGTTGGCCATCGCGGTGACCCCACCGGCGAGCGCGAGCGTGCACTCGCCCTGCCGCAGCGCCTGCACCGCCAGGTGCAGGGCCACCAGCGAGGACGAGCACGCCGTGTCGACCGTCACCGCCGGCCCCTCCAGGCCGAAGGTGTACGCCACCCGACCCGAGACGACGCTGGCCGCACTGCCCGTCCCGATGTAGCCCTCGACGTCCTCGACCGCCTGCTGGAGGACGGCCGAGTGGTCGTGGTACATCACCCCGGCGAACACGCCGGTCCGGCTGCCGCGCAGCGAGGTCGGATCGATCCCCGCCCGCTCGAAGGCCTCCCAGGAGGTCTCCAGCAGCAGCCGCTGCTGCGGGTCCATGGTGAGGGCCTCGCGCGGCGATATCTCGAAGAGGCCGGCGTCGAAGCGGTCGATTCCGGCGAGGAACCCGCCCTCACGGACGTGGCTGGTGCCCCGCGTGTCGGGGTCGGGGTCGTAGAGCGCCTCCAGGTCCCAGCCGCGGTCGGTGGGGAACTCCGTGATCGCGTCACGGCCGTCCGCCAGCAGGCGCCAGAGGTCCTCGGGCGATGTGACGCCGCCGGGGTACCGGCAGCTCATCGCCACGATCGCGATCGGCTCCTGTTGGGAGTCGTCGATCCGCTGGAGCCGCTCGCGGGCCTCGTGCAGGTCCGCGGTCACTCGCCGGAGGAAGTAGCGGAGCTTTTCCTCGTTGTTCACCTGAGGCCACCCTCTTGCAGACGTCGCGTGGAGCCGGAATCCGGCAGATTCGTTGTGGGGAACGGGAGTTGGCCGCCAACTCTCCGGGGGGTCAGGAGATGCCGAACTCCTTGCCGATGAAGTCGAACATCTCGTCGTCGGTCGCGGCGCCGAGTTCCTCGGCGACGTCGGTGCCCTCGGCCGGAGCGGCGTCCGTCCACAGCGCGGCCAGCGCCCGCAGCCGCGCGGCGACCGCCGTACGGCCTTCACCGTCCGGTGCCGCCGTCCGCAACGCTGCTTCCAGGCCGTCGAGTTCGGCGAGCAGCTCGCCGACACCGGGCGCCGCCGGCGCGGACTCGGCCCGCAGGTACTCGGCGACCTCGTTGGGCGTCGGGTAGTCGAAGATCAGCGTCGGCGGCAGCCGCAGTCCGCTGGCCGCGGCCAGGCGGTTGCGCAGTTCGACGGCCGTGAGCGAGTCGAAGCCGAGCTCGCGCAACTGCCGGTCGGGACGCACCGCCTGGGGTGAGGCGAGTCCCAGGACCGACGCCACGTGCTCGCAGACCACGTCCAGCAGCAGTTTGCGCTGGTCGGCCTCGGGCAGGCCGGTCAGCCGTGCGGACAGCGTGGCCGCCCCGCCCGGCGCCGCGCTCGCGGCCGCCCGCCGGACCGGCACCCGCACCAGGCCCCGCAGCAGCGCGGGCAGCGACCCCGCCGCGGCCTGCGCCCGCAGGCCCGCCGGGTCCAGGCGCACCGGCACGACGGTCGTCCCGTCCTGGCTCAGCGCCGCATCGAAGAGTGCCAGCCCTTCCTCGGTGGCGAGCGGCAGGACTCCGCCGCGGGCCATCCTGGCGCGGTCGGCCTCCGTCATCCGGCCGGTGATGTCGCTGCCTTCGGCCCACAGGCCCCAGGCCATCGACACCGCCGCCAGCCCGGCCGCCCGGCGCCGCTGCGCGAGCGCGTCCAGGAAGGCGTTCGCCGCCGCGTAGTTGCCCTGCCCCGCACTGCCGAACACCCCCGCCG
>NZ_JBHYUU010000363.1:0-2907 GCF_042749955.1 Kitasatospora sp. NPDC059462
GGGCCCCCCCCCCGGCCCCGGACCGCGCCGCCCACCGCCACCCACCCGCGGCCCCCCCCCCCCCCGACCCGGGGCCCCTACCCCAACCGACCCGGGCCCGCGCGGCGCCGGGCCGGGCCCGCGCGCCGGTGGGCGGCGCGTGCCCGGCGCCGCGCGCCGCCGTCACCCCGATGGGATGAATCTGCCGGGCAGGCACGTTTCTGCCCCCCGACCGGCCGCTAACGTCCCACGGGTGAACCGCGACGCCACCCGGCCCGCCGTGCCGGCCCACCCGCAGCAGCGCAGTCCGGACCCCGGCGTGCCGACCGTCCGGCGCCCGATCGTCGAGGAGATCCGCCTCGCCTCGTTCAAGTCCTACCGGCGCGCGAGCCTCCCGCTCGCGCCCCTCACCGTGCTGCACGGCCCCGCCGGCGTCGGCAAGTCCAATGCGCTCGACGCCCTCGCCGTCCTCTCCCGGCTCGCCCTCGGCGAGGAGATCGGCACCTCCCTCGACGGACGGCCCGGCACCACCGGCCCCCTCGCCAAACCCGTGCGCGGCGGCCTCGACGGCTGCGTGCCGCACGGCCGCAACGCCCTCATCCTCGGCTGCACCGTCCGCTCCCCGGACGGGCCGATCGGCCTCGAACTCGTCATCCGCACCGACGGGCCGGTCCGCGTCGCCCGGGAGAAGCTCACCCTCGACGGACAGACCCTCGTCGAGACCGGCGAACAGGACGTGCGCAAGGGCCGCGTCAACGTCAGCTGGCACAACGACACCCGCCAGGGCGACATCCGCGCCCCGTTCCCCAGCGGCACGCTGATCACCGCCCAGATCCCGCTGCGGGTCGCCGGCTCCTCGCCGGGCGAACGCAAGGTCCTCGCCGCCGCCGAACAGCTCCTCACCGCGCTGCGCGAGGTCTTCCCCGTCCACCCCGTGCCCGCCCTGATGCGCGGCTGGGCCCGCCCCGACCCGCAGGCCCGGCTGCTCAGCACCGCCGCCAACATCTCCGCCGTCATCGCCCGGCTCAGCAACGAGTGCACCCGCCGCTACGGGCAGCTGCTGCGCGTCGTCCAGTCCGCCGCCCCGCACCCGCTGCTCGGCCTCGACCTCGCCCACCGCGGCAGCGGCGCCGAGCAGCGGGTGCTCGCCGTGTTCGACGAGGGCCTCCTCGGGCGCACCGGCGCCGACCAGGCCTCCGACGGGATGCTGCGCCACCTGGCGTTCGCCGCGGTGCTGCTCACCGGCGCCGGGGTGCTGGACCTCGACGTGGCGGCCGAGGTGCCGTGGGCGCAGCGGCAGCTCACCGTGCTCGCCGACGACCTCGGCGCGGGGCTCGGCACCGACCAGACCGCGTCGCTGCTGCGGCTCGCCCGGGACATGGCGGGGCGCAACCAGCTGCGGGTGCTGGCCACGCTCCAGGAGCCGGCCGCGGCGCGGGACGCGCTGGGCGGGGCGGGCGAGCTGCCCGCCGGGGCGGCGGTGGTGGAGTGCCGGCGCGACCCCGGTTCGGGGCTGACGGTGCTGCGGCCGGAGACGGCGCGGGTGCCGGCCCAGGCGGTGCGGGACGTCTCCGCGGCCCCGTCTCCGTCGCCGCCGCTCCGTCCGGTGGCCGGTGATGCGGTAGACCTGGACGGGTGAACGAACGAGAGACGGAAGACCTCGCCCCCACCCTGGAAGAGCTGCGGCAGCGGCTGGTGGACTTCGCCGCCGCCCGGCGCTGGGAGCCCTTCCACACGCCCAAGAACCTCGCCGCGGCGCTGACCGTGGAGGCGGGTGAGCTGCTGGAGATCTTCCAGTGGCTCACGCCCGAGCAGGCGTCCGCGGTGATGGCCGACCCGGACCGCGCCCACCGGGTGCGGGACGAGGTGGCCGACGTGCTCGCCTACCTGCTGCAGTTCTGCACGGCGGTGGGGGTCGATCCGCTGCCGGCCCTGGCGGCCAAGATCGAGCGGAACGAGCTGCGCTTCCCGGTCCCCGGCGCTCCTGCCGCCGGGGACGGCGGCGTCAACCCGGAGGGCGCCTCCTAGGCCTTGTGGGGGACGGGAGTTGTCCACACCCCCCGGGTTGTCCACAGCTTTCCCGTCTGCCCGTGCAGGCCCTTCCGTCCCGGCGCACTCTCTCCCCGTGACCGCACGGCAGGGCGCCGTGCGAGTGACGGAAGGAGGGCGCGGCATGGAGGCGCTGCGACTGATCAAGACCGCCCGGCACGCCCTGGCGGAGACCAGGAACATCCCGGACGTGCTGGCCGAGGCCCGGCAGGCGGCCCTGCTCGCCGAGGCGGTGGGCGCCCGGCTCGTGCGGGACGAGGACGGCGAACTCGCCGGGCTCGGGCAGCAGTTGTCCGAGGCGGCACTGCACGCCGCGTGCTGCCTGGACCATGCGACGGGGGATGTGGCGGGGGCGTCGGCCTTCGGGCCCGGCAGCCGGGCCCGAAGGCTCGGCGACCTCGGCGAGCTCGGGCCGATGCTGGACGAACTCGGCGGACTGCTGAGGGACATCGGGGAGACGTTGGTCGTGCTGGCCTGCGGGGCCGGCACCGAGAGCCTCTATTGGGTGTGCATCGACGGCGTCGACGCCGGGGCGGAGTGCACCCAGCTGGTCGGCGAACTGCGGGACGCCGTGCGGCGGATCGCGGGCGAGCGCCCGGAGGAGGCGGAGGACGGGCTGCTGGTGTTCCAGCTCGACCCGCCGACGGGGGAGGTGGTTCCGACGCCGGTGGCGTGAGGGACGGCGAGTGGTTCCTGGACGGTCGGCGCCGCCGTCCAGTGGCCCCTCTCCGCAGTGGCGGAGCCGGACGCGGCTCCCACCACTGCACCCGACCAGGGGCACCGCCCACCGCCCGACGCGGTCGTGTCGTGTGGGCGCAGTGGGACAACCGGATAGCGGGGTGGTGGGTGCGGGAGCGGGAAGGGCGGAGGGAGGGAGGG
>NZ_JBHYUU010000364.1:0-2820 GCF_042749955.1 Kitasatospora sp. NPDC059462
GTCCGGCGGGCAGCGGCGCGCCGGCCGCGGGGTCGGGGCGCACCAGGGTGGAGCCGTCCCTGGCGACCCGCTCGTCGGTGCGGCCGATCAGCCAGTCGCGGCTGGGCACCACCAGACCGGCCGGGGTGAAGGCGATCCGGCGCAGCTCGGACTGCGGCCCGTTGTCCTTGCGCCACATGCTCGCCACGATGTCCACCGCCTCCTGCGGCGTCTCGGCGAACTCCAGGCCGGCGTAGACCGGGGCGCAGGCGTCCAGGCCGAGGTCCTGCGCGGTGAGCCGGCGCCCGAGCCGCCGGGTGAACACCTCGGCGATCAGCGCCGGGGTGGCGCCGCGGGGCTGCTGGCCGCGGAGCCAGCGGGTGACGGAGGTCTTGTCGTAGCGCAGGTCGAGGCCGTGCTCCAGGCCGAGCTGGTCGACCCGGCGGGCCAGGCCGGCGTGCGAGAAGCCGGCCTCCTCGATCAGCGCGGCGAGCTGGAGGTTCTGGGTGGCACCGGACGGCTGGTGGCGCTCGGGCGGCGCGTGCCGCTCGGGTGCGTGGCGCTCGGGCGGCACGTGCCGGTCGGCGGCCGCGGGCCGGTCGGCGGGTGTGGCCTGCTCGGGCAGCCGCAGGTCGGCGGCGGCGGTCGGGGCGTCGGGGGCGTCCGGAAGGGCCCGGCCGACCGGACCTCGGTGCTGGTCGAGCGGGTCGAGCGGTCCGTACGCCGGGCTGTCGGTTGCAGGCCTTTGGGGCATAGTCAGTCAACACCTCTCGGACGCCGCACCGGCTCCACCAGCGGTTCGGCTGCCTGTGGCGACGCCCCCTGTCGGGAATCGGCGTGAATGTAGCGAGCATTCGGGCGCTATGGGTGGTTCTGACCGAGCAATCCTCCGAACGGGTGAAGCATCCGCGCCCATTGTGGGGAAGACACCTCAGGATGGGTTTGGCTTCGGGGGCGTCCGCCGGCCGACGGCCGCGCCGACGGCGCGATGGCGGGCAACACCACAGTTCAGCGGGGTGCTGTGGGGGGTCGCCACACAGGGGTCCGGCCCCCCGGATCGCCGCCCCTCCCGGCCGCGGACACCACGCCGACCCGTCGGCCCCACCGCCCCCACCGGCCCCCCGCTCCGGTTCGACGGCCCCCGGGCGGCCCCTCGGCGAAGTGGCCTCCTCCCCCATGACCGGGCATGCGGATGTGGTGTCCGGTCACATAGTGCCGATCCCTCGCGCTTCCTACCGTGTGCCGACACCCTCTCCCGAGCCTGGAAGTGATGAGCCATGACGGCCACCGCCCCGGACCCATCGGACCGCGCGAGCAGGAGCTCGCTGCCCCGCGTCGTGGCAGCGAGTCTGATCGGTACCACCGTCGAGTGGTACGACTACTTCCTCTACGGAACGGCCGCGGCGCTGGTGTTCGGGAAGCTGTTCTTCCCGAACAGCGATCCGCTCACCGGGACGCTGCTGTCCTTCCTCACCTATGCGATCGGCTTCGCGGCGCGCCCGCTCGGCGCCCTGGTGTTCGGGCACTTCGGGGACCGGGTGGGGCGCAAACGGCTGCTCGTGGTGAGCCTGCTGCTGATGGGCGGGTCGACCACGCTGATCGGCTGCCTGCCGACGTACGACTCGATCGGGGTGGCCGCCCCGGTGCTGCTGACCACGCTGCGGCTGGTGCAGGGGTTCGCGCTCGGCGGGGAGTGGGGCGGCGCCGTGCTGCTGGTGTCGGAGCACGGGGACGCGCGGCGGCGCGGCTTCTGGGCGTCCTGGCCGCAGGGCGGAGCGCCGGCCGGCAATCTGCTGGCGGCCGGGGTGCTGTCGCTGATGACCGGTCTGCAGTCGGACGCGGCGTTCCTCGCCTGGGGGTGGCGGGTGCCGTTCCTGCTGTCCGCGGTGCTGGTCGGGGTCGGGATGTGGATCCGGCTGGCGGTGGACGAGTCGCCGCTGTTCCAGGAGGCGCTGGCCCGGGCGGAGCGGCGCGGGAGGGCCGAACAGCCGCCGCTGGTGGGGGTGCTGCGCCACCACTGGCGGGAGGTGCTGGTCGCGATGGGCGCCCGGATGGCGGAGAACATCTCCTACTACGTGATGACCACCTTCGTCCTGGCCTACGCCGTCTCGCACGTGCACCTGCCCAAGCAGACCGCGCTGAACGCCGTCCTGATCGCCTCGGCCGTCCAGTTCGCGCTGATCCCGCTCTTCGGCGCGCTCTCCGACCGGGTCGGACGCAAGCCGGTCTACCTGGTGGGCGCGGTCGGCGTCGGGGTGTGGGCGTTCGTCTTCTTCGGGATGGTCGACACCGCGTCGTTCGGGTCACTGGTGCTCGCGGTGACCGTCGGACTGGTCTTCCACAGCGCGATGTACGCACCCCAGGCCGCCTTCTTCTCCGAGCTGTTCGCCACCCGGTTGCGCTACTCCGGCGCCTCGATCGGCGCCCAGTTCGCCTCGGTGGCGGCCGGCGCACCCGCCCCGCTGATCGCCACCGCGCTGCTGAAGGACTACGGCGGCTCCACCCCGATCTCGGTGTACGTGGCGGTCGCGGCGGCCGTCACGGTGCTGGCGGTGCTGTGCGCGCGGGAGACCCGCGGGCACGACCTGGCGGAGGTGGAGGAGGCACCGGAGCGGACGGCGGAGCAGGGCGCGGACGCGGAGCGGGGCGCGGACGCGGAGCGGGGCGCGGACGCGGAGCGGGGCGCGGACGCCGCGGCACCGGCGGCCGGGAAGGCGGCCACCGCCTGACGGGGCGTCCGGGGGGCGGGCGCACCACCCCGAGCGCGGCCGCCCCCCCCGACCCCCCGGCGCCGGGGGCGTTATACCAAAAACAGAACCCCCACGCCAACAAGATTGAGCT
>NZ_JBHYUU010000365.1:0-2816 GCF_042749955.1 Kitasatospora sp. NPDC059462
GTTCGTCCACCCCGGCGGTCCGCCGCTCCCCGGCCCGCCCGGCGCCGGCGGGGCGCAGCGGGACGACCTCGGCCTGCTCCGCGTCCCCCCGCTCGGCGGCGGCGCGGCTCCCGGCCGGTTCCACGTCCGACGGGTGCGCGTCCGACGGGTGCGCGTCCGACGGGTGCGTCCGGGCGGCGACGGCCGCCGCCGAGGCCGCCAGGGCGGCCGTGACCGCCCCCTGGACCTTCGCCGCCAGGGCCTCCTCCCCGCCGAAGTAGCGGGCCGGTCCCTTCACCGGGATCGCGCACAGCCCCGGGCGCAGCACCTCCACCCGGGGGGTGAACGCCTCCACCGCCGCGACCACCGGCTCGAACCGCCGGGCCTCCGCCTCCGGGTCGCGGTCACGCAGCTCCAGCGCCGGGCAGAGCCGCTGGGCCAGCTTGAGCCGCTGCCCCTGCCGCACCCCGGCCGCCCGGGCCGCCGCCGAGCAGGCCAGCACCCGGCCGCCCTCGACCACCGCCACCGGGACGTCCGGGCCGCCGTCCTCCGCCGGGCGTTCGACGGCCGCCACCGGCCAGTCCGGACACCACACCACCAGCACCCGGGGGGTGACCGCGCCACCCGCCCCGGTGGTCCCGGCCACCTCGCCGCCGGTCATCTCACACCACCGCCATGCGGTCGAGGCCCGCCCCGGCCCCCGGCACCGCGCCCTCCCCCAGCACGTCCACGTCCACCGCCCCGGCGCCGGCCGTCTCCTCCACGGTCCGCACCGCGCCGTGCGCGTCCGGCAGCCAGAGCCGGGCCGTCCGCCCGCGCCCCGCCGAGCCGCGCCCCTCGGCCACCACCTCCACCTGCCGTCCGGCGAGCTGCCCGTGCCCGTCCCCCAGCCCGAACCAGCGCCCGGAGCGCACGCCCAGCCGCAGTCCGGCCCCCGGCCACGGCCCGGCCACCAGCAGCACGCAACCGCTGCGCCGCAGCACGGCGGCCAGCCGGGCGGCGAGGTTCGGCGGGACCGGACCGTCCGGGCGCAGCATGATCAGCTCGACGGCGCCGGCCAGGACGGACACCACCTCGGCCCAGTGCGGCCCGGGGTCGTCGGCCACCAGCAGCCGCCGCAGGTCGAGCCCGTACCCGGCGGCCGCGGCCAGCCCGAGGTCCGGCAGCCCGACCGCCGCGGCCCAGCCGCCGTCGGTCTCCCGCGCCCCGGCGGCCAGGGCGAGCAGCAGCCCGGCGTCCCCGCCCGCCACCGACACCGCCGCGCCCCGGCGCAGCCCGCCCTCCGGCAGCAGCCCGCTCAGCGCGGGCACCACCGGCAGCAGTCCCCGGCCGGGGGCAGCGGTCGACGCCACCGGTCGGAGCGCGGGCTTCCGCTCGACGGTGGATTCGAAAACAGATTCGAAAACGGGCACACCCCCAGGATCGAACATCCGTTCGCAAAGATTCAAGTCCGAATCGTCCGCATCCGCCCCGCCACTCTCCGTAATCGCCCTGGAGTGTGCGCGCTCGCGGCGGGCTCCGGCGGCCGACGGGCGACCTGATGGTGCGTCACCATCCCACTGTGCCTAGGATGTCGATAGTCCGTTGAACGGAGCGTTGGCCGCGTGGGGGTTTCGGTGGCCACGACAAGCAGGTGTTTATGTCCGGCTGACAGGGTCTGCCGGTGCGACCGAGGGCCGTCCGGCCCCGGCGGCGGTCGCGACGACGAAGACGAGTCGAGGAGAATCATGCGTGGCACCACGCTCGGTGACCGCTACCGCTTGGACGAGTGGCTCGGGGGCGGCTCGATGGGCGATGTCTGGCTCGCCCGGGACCAGGTGCTCGACCGCCGGGTGGCCGTCAAGGTCCTGAAGCCCGCGCTGCTGGACGAGCCCGGCTTCGCGGAGCGGTTCCACGACGAGGCCCGGGTGATGGCCCGGGTGCAACACCCGGGCATCGTCGGCGTGTACGACTTCGGCCCCGGCCGCACCACCGACGACGTCCCCTCCTGGGGCGCACCGGCGGGCCCCGCCGCCCGTCCGACCGCCTACCTGGTCATGGAGCTGATCGACGGCGAGCCGCTCAGCACCGTGATGGAACGGCGGGGCCCGCTGACCGTCCCGGAGGCGCTCGGCCTGGCGCTGGAGGTCCTGGGGGCGCTCCAGGCCGCGCACGAGGCCGGCATCGTCCACCGGGACATCAAGCCGGCCAACCTGATGGTGCGCGACGGCCATGTGGTCATCACCGACTTCGGCATCGCCCGCCCCGGCTGCGACCCCCGGCTCACCGTGCCCGGGATGGTGCTCGGCACCGCCGCCTACCAGGCGCCCGAACAGGCCTCCACCGGCACGGTCACCGCCTCGGCGGACCTGTACGCGCTCGGGGTGGTGCTCTACGAGTGCCTGACCGGGCGGCTGCCGTTCGAGGGCGGGACCGCCCTGGAGCTGATCCTCAAGCACCTGACCGACCCGGTGCCGCCGCTGCCGGCCGACGTCCCGGACGCGGTCCGGGCCCTGGTCGAACGGGCCCTGGCGAAGGACCCGGCGCTGCGCTGGCCGGACGCCGCCGCGATGGCCGCGGCCGTCCTGTCGGCCCTCGCCGGCGAACCGGCCGGGGGCCCGGCGGCCGGGCCCTCCTGGGCGGCGGTGGTCCGGTCGACCGGTGCGCAGGCGGCGCTGCGGGCCGCCGGGTCGGCGGCCCGGCGGATGGTCCCGGCCCCCGCACCGGCCCCGGCCGGGACGCCGGCCGGGGCACCCGCCGGGGCGCCGCCGCGCCGCGCCGCCCGGTGGCGGACGGCACTGTTCGGCAGCCGGCGCCGGACCCTGCTCACGGCGGGCGCGGCCGCGCTCTGCTGCGCC
>NZ_JBHYUU010000366.1:0-2791 GCF_042749955.1 Kitasatospora sp. NPDC059462
CCGGCAGGGCGGCGAGCCGGTCCGCGAGCGGCGTCGTGCCGGGCCCCGCCGCCGGGGCGGCGTGCGCCGTGCGACGCGGGGCCGGGCCGGCCTGCGCGCGCAGTGGCGCGGGCAGCGGCGCCCCGGTGGCGGCGGGCGTCGCGAGGTCCAGCCGGACCGGGGCGAGCAGCGCCCGCGCCGTCCCGAGCGCGTCGTCGAGCAGGGCGAGCGCCTCGGCCGGGGGCAGCGGGGCGATGCCGGTCCGGGCCAGCCGCGCGAGGTCGGCGGCGGAGAGCCGGCTGCCCATGCCGTCGCCGTCCCACAGGCCCCAGGCCAACGACAGCCCGGGCAGCCCGAGTTCGCGCCGGTGGGCGGCGAGCGCGTCCAGGAAGGAGTTCGCGGCCGCGTACGGGCCCTGGCCCGCGGTGCCGAGCAGACCGGCGACCGAGGAGAACAGCACGAAGGCCCGCAGCGGCAGTTCGGCGGTCACCCGGTGCAGCGCCCAGGCGCCGTCGGCCTTGGGCCGCAGCACGGCGGCGACCCGTTCGGGGGTGAGCCCCTCGGTCACGCCGTCGTCGACCACGCCGGCCGCGTGCAGCACGGCGGTGACCGGCAGCCCGGCGGGCGCCTGGGCGAGCGCCTCCCGCACGGCCCGGGGGTCGGCGACATCGGCGGCGACGGTCGCCACGGCGGTCCCGGCCGCCGTCAACTCCTCGACCAGGCCTGGTTCGACGGTGCCCCGGCGGCTGAGCAGGAGCAGGCCCCGGACTCCATGGGCGTGCACCAGATGGCGGGCGACCAGGGCGCCGAGCGCCCCCGAGGCGCCGGTCAGCAGAACGGTGCCTTCGCCGAAGTCCGGTCGACTGTCCGGGAGTTCGGCACGGGTCAGTCTCGGCCGCAGGATTGCGTCATGACGAAGCGTCAGCTCTGCTTCCTGGTCGAACTGCAGGGCGTCCGCCGTGACCCGATCGCCCGGACCGGCGTCCAGCAGGGCCACCCGGCCCGGGTGTTCGGCGGCGGCGGAGCGGAAGAGTCCGCGGACGGCCGCCGCGGCGAGGTCCTGGACCGGGTCGTCGTCGCCGGTGGTGACGGCGCCCCGGGTGAGCAGCACCAGCCGGGAGGTGCTGAAGCGCGGGTCGGCCAGCCACGCCTGGAGCACCGGCAGCAGCTGCCGGACGGCCGCGCGGGCGGCCTCCGCCGGGTCGGCGGCACCGTCCGTGGCGCCCGGACCGTCCGGGGTCGCGTACGGGAGCAGGACGAGCGGCGGCACCGGCTCCGGGATCCCGTCCAGGGCGGTCACGGCACCGACGGGCGGCAGCAGGTCCGGCTCCGGGCGCTGCCCGTCGAGGACGAGCACCGCGGTCTCCCCCGCACCGGCGGGAGCGGGGGGCCCGGCCGGCGCCGGCTCCCAGGTGAGCGCGTACAGCGAGCGCTCGGCGGTGCTCCGCAGGGCGCGGGCCAGCGCCTCCGGGGCGACCGGGCGCAGATCCAGCCGGGCGACGTCGGCCAGCGGCTCACCGCGGCCGTCGGCGAGCGTGAGCCGGTAGCCGCCGTCGACGGGCCGCAGCGCCACCCGGGCGGCGACCGCGCCCACGGCGTGCACGGCGACGCCGTTCCAGGCGAAGGGCAGTAGCAGGCCGGGCCCCGCGTCCGTCGGGTGTCCGTGCCCGGCGAGCAGGTGGAGGGCGGCGTCCAGCAGGGCCGGGTGCAGCCCGTACGCCCCGGCGTCGGCGGCGGGGCCCTCGGGCAGCTCGACCTCGGCCCAGAGCGTGCCGTCCGTGGCGCGCCAGGCGGCGCGCAGGCCCTGGAAGGCGGGGCCGTAGCGGTAGCCCTCGGCGGCGAGTCGCGGGTACAGCGCGGCCACGTCCAGCGGCTCGGCGCCGGCCGGGGGCCAGGCCCGCAGGGAGTCCGGCGCGGCGGCGGTCGGTTCGGCCGCTCCGGCCGCTCCGGCCGCTCCGGCGGCTTCGGCGGCTTCGGCGGCTTCGGCGGCGAGCGTTCCGGTGGCGTGCCGGGTCCAGGGCGCCTCCCCGTCCCCGGCCGGCCGGGCGTGCACGGCCAGCGCCCGCCGGCCGTCCGCGTCCGCCGGCCCCACGGAGAGCTGGAGCTGCACGGCCGCGTCGGCGGCGAGCGGCAGCGGGGACTCCAGGGTCAGCTCGGCCAGGTACGGGGTTGCGGCGCGCTCCCCCGCCCGGAGCGCCAGTTCGACCAGCGCGGCGCCGGGCAGCAGCGGGGTGCCGAGGATCTCGTGGTCGGCGAGCCAGGGCAGGGCGGCCGGGGAGAGCCGGCCGGTCAGCACCAGGCCGTCGCTGCCGGGCAGCCGCAGTTCGGCGCCGAGCAGCGGATGGTCGGCGCGGTCGAGGCCCACCTCGCGCGGGTCGGCCGGGGTGGGATCGGCGTCGAGCCAGAAGCGCCGGTGCTCGAAGGGGTAGGTGGGCAGTTGGGGGGCGTCGGCGATGCTGCCGCTCACCCCGGTCAGGGCCGGCCAGTCGACGGCGGTCCCGGTGACGGCCAGCCGGGCGAGGGCGGTCGCCAGGGCCGGTGCCTCGGGGCGGTCCCGGCGCAGGGCGGCCGCGGCCGCGGTGGGCGCGTCCGCACCGAGAGCGGCCTCGACCAGCGGGGTGAGGACGGCGTCGGGTCCGAGTTCGAGGTAGCGGGTGACGCCCTGCTCGTGGAGGGTGCGGACCACGTCGTGGAAGCGCACGGCCGAACGGATGTGGCGCGCCCAGTACCCCGGATCGGCCAACTCCTCCGCCGTGGCGAGCTTTCCGGTCAGATCGGAGACCACCGGCAGCAACGGCTCGGTGAACACCAC
>NZ_JBHYUU010000367.1:0-2717 GCF_042749955.1 Kitasatospora sp. NPDC059462
ATACGCGGTTGAGGCCGTGCGACGCGGTGTCCTCTTACTTATTCTCGTCGGCGTCGGTCCCGGCGACGGGTCCGGTGGTGTCGGTGAGGGTGTCGGACATCAGAATCGTCTTTTCCTTGCGAGGGTGCAGGTGGTTCGGCGCCCGGCCGGCACGTCGCGGGCGCGGTCGGGGCGTGGCCGGTGATCGCGGCCCGTACTCCGGCCGCCACCTTAACCGCCGGAGCGGGCGAGATCCTATCGAGATCATGACGGCCGTCCGGGGAGCGGCGCGGCCCCGAACGGGCGCGGATCCGCAGGTGGATCCGGCGTTCCCGCCCGGTGCCCGGGCGCCCCGACGCCCGGTGCTACCCGGGCCGGCCGGTGCGCAGGAACGTGGCGAGGAGCTCGTGCAGCACCGCGCCGCCCTCCTCGGCGAGCACCTCGTGCCCGGCCCCCGCCGCCTCGACGTAGCGGAAGTCGCTCCCCTCCGCGCGCCCGATCCGCAGCAACTCGTGCCGCAGCGCACGGGACTGGCTCACCGGGACCACCTCGTCCCGGTCGCCGTGCACGACCAGCAGCGGCGCGCCGATCCGGTGCACGAGCTGGAGCACGTCGCGCGGCCCCCGGGCGTCCTCGATCGGCTCGCCGCCGCCCAGCCGGGTGGTCAACGCCCGTACCGGGGCCGAGGCTTCGGCCAGCAGCCGGGCGCCGGACAGGAACGGGGCGACGACCGCGCAGCGCGTCAGCTGCTCGGCCGGCGCGTGCGCCGCCGCCAGCAGGGCGAGGAACGCGCCGTAGCTGACCCCGAACAGGGCCGGCGGTTCCAGGCCGAGCGCCGCGCGCTGACCGGCGACGGCCTCCAGCAGGTGCAGCACGTCGTCGAGGTCCGGCCCGCCCCAGGCGCCCCGGACGGCCATCGCGTGCGCCAACCCGTAGCCGGTGGAGCCGCGTTGGTTCGGCGCGAGCACGGCCAGGCCCTCGGCCGCCATCCGCTGCAGGGCCGGGTCGAACTCCAGCCGCCAGGCGTCGGCCGGCCCGCCGTGCAGCGCCAGCACCAGGTGCGGGCTGCTCAGCCACCCGTCCCCGCCGTACACCACTGCCTCCAACGGCCCGGCCGGTCCCGCGAGTTCGAGACTCTGCGCGGGCTGCCAGCGGCCGCCGTCACCGGGTGCGGCGGAGCCGTCCAGTCGCCAACCACGCTGCGGTGCGGAGGAGTTGACGCGCCCGACGGTGCCCGGGCGCCAGGGCAGGACGGTGTCCCGCCACGGGCCGGGCAGGCCGGAGCCGAGCGGTGCCAGCTGCAGCGGCAGCGGAACCGGCACCGGGCCGGACGCGGTGGCGGCCGGGTCGTGCGCCAGCAGCGCGTCCACGTCCAGGGTGGCGAGCCCGGCCGGGTGGTCGGGCGCCGAGTACGGCATCCGCAGCCCGCCCGCCGACCAGTGGCCCACCGCGCCGAGCCGCCCCGGCGGGACGGGCAGCGGGTCCAGCCGGCCGGCGGCCGGCTGCCACAGCGCGAGCGAGCAGCCCGCGCCGTGGTCGACCTGGAGGGCCACCCGGACCCCTTCCGGGCCCGGACGCAGGGCCACCGGCCGCAGGAACATGCCCGCGACGTGCAGCGCGTCCGGGAACCGCAGCGGTCGGCCGCCGCCCAGCACGCCCCAGCCGATCCGGTCGGCGCCGGGGGCGTCGCTGCGCACCATCGCGAACCGGCTGTCCGGGTCGAACAGCACCAGCCGGTCGTTGCTGCGCCCGCCGATCTCCAGCAGCGGGGTGACGGTGCCGGTGCGCAGGTCCAGCGCCACGGTGCGCACGAGGCCGTCGCCCACCCGGTCGAGCGCCAGCAGCGCGCCGCAGCGGTCCAGCCAGACGCCGCCGCCGTACAGGCCCGGGATCCCGGCGATCTGCTGCGGCGCGGAGCCGTCGGCGCGCACCAGCCAGACGGTGGTGGCCGGCCGGGTGTCGCTGCCCAGCGCCAGCGCGACCGGCGCCCCGGGGCCGGACGGCGCGCCCGCCGGGAGCGGCAGCAGGCGCAGGCCCGGCATCCGCAGGGTGGCCGGCGGGCGCTCGACGGCGACGGGCCGGCCGTCGGGGCCGTCGGCGGCGTGGAGCGTCACCAGGTCGTGCCGCTCGCCGTCGTGCCGGCAGAGCAGCACCGACCCGTCCGGAAGGGCGACCGGCTGGGAGCACGGGCTCTCGAAGCGGGGCCCCGGCAGGCGCAGCGCGGTCGGGACGGCCGGACCGTCCTGCGGGAGGCGCCAGCTCTCCGCGTACCAGCCGCCGTCGGAGGCGGAGGCGAGGCAGGCGGCGTGGCTGCCGTCGGCGGCGAAGGTGAAGCCGGTCCGGCGCAGGGCCCGGGTGGCGGTGCGGGCGGCCACGGTCATGCCGTCACCCGCCCCGTCGGGTGCGGGTGCGGGTGCGGGTGCGGCGCCGGCCGCGCCGGGTCCGTTCCGCCGGCCGTCCGCGCCGTCCGCGTCGTCCGCAGCGATGTGCCCGCCCCCATCCGCCACCACATCCCTTCGTCCGGTGCCGGCGCGCCCCGCCGGTCCCCACTGCGCCGGTGCCGGCGGTGTCGTCGCCGGGCCCGGCGGAGCGCCCTCCGGGCCCCGGTCGGACAACTCCCGTTCGCGGAAGTGAAGTTACGTTCGGTAGTGGGGCGTGCTCAATCCGAAGCCGGTCACTTCACTCGTAAGGGTGATCCGCTCGCCGTTTCGCCCGCCCGCGAACGGGCCGGTGTGCGC
>NZ_JBHYUU010000368.1:0-2681 GCF_042749955.1 Kitasatospora sp. NPDC059462
GCCCTGGGCCGGTGTGCCGTCGGCGGCGGGGTTGCCGCCGCCGGGCGCCGTCCCGGCGGACGGCGCGCCGGAGCCGCCGGTGCCGGGGGCGTGGGTGCCGCCGCCCGCCCCGCCGCCGGCCGGCGCACCGCTCTTCGCGGGCTGCTCGGCCAGGTGCAGGGGCGCGACGTCCTGGCTTATGTCGTCGAAGAGCTGGTCCACCAGGTGGGCCTGGGAGGTGAGCTGGACCGGGAGCCGGGACTGGAGCTCGGCCCAGGTGCCGTCCTCGTCCTGGGCGAAGCCGGCCAGGGTCCGCATCGGGTCGAGCGAGCCGTTGTTGCGGTAGACCGCGCGCAGCAGGTCGCGCCCCTTGAGGGCGTCGGCGTGCATCGCGTCCAGCGCCCTGCGGACCTGGTCGACGGTGCCCGGGCTGAGCGCGCCGGCGGCGTCGGTCCGGCCGACCAGGGACCTCGCCTCGCCGAGCCGGGTGGCCGCGTTGTCGAGGAGAAGTTCGCCGCGTTCGCTGTCGGAGCCCGCGAGGTTGAGCCGTAGCCCCTCCAGCCCGCGCTTCATGCCGTACAGCGGGTCGCCGGGAAGGGCGTTGCCGCTGGCGGCCGCGGCGCCGGCGAAGCTGCCGACGGCGAGGCCGGCGACCAGCCCGCCGATCGCGAACCGGCGGCTCCAGCGTCCGCGCGGCGCGGTCCGGACGGTCCGGTGGCGGCGCTGCCGCGGCACCGTCGCGCCCGGGCCGCCCGCGAAGGCCTGCTCGAACGCGGCCGTCAGCTGGGCGCGTTGGACGGTCCGGACCTCGCGGTCGAGTTCCGGGGCGGGCAGCGCGCGGAGCGCGCCGACCGTGTCGATGAGTTCCGCCATCGCGGCCGAACCGGCGTGTCCGCCAGCGGTGTTGGCCGTTCCGTCACCCTCGGCAGCGCGTTGCTCCGCCTGGTGGGCCTCCAGCGCATCGGCGAAGGCCTTCGCCCGCCGGTGCTCCAGCACGTTTGCCGTCACGGGCCACACCTCCCTTCGTCGTTGTCGACACCCCGGCCTGCCGGACGGTTGCCCCGGCAAGCCCATGCCACTCCATCGGGTGAGAGGTCGCAATTCGACTTGACCGTACGCCTGGTGGAGGCTTGCACGCTGGCCAACGAGCGGTGCGGGCGGTCGGTTACGCGCGGCTGATCATCGGATCGACCGTTCACCCGGATGTGTCGGGCCGCCCCGGAAGGTGACGGCCCGCCCCCCGTCGCTCCTGCCGTTCCCCGGGAGCCCGCCCCGGACGTCCGCCCGTTCACCGCGCGTCGGGCGGGAGCAGACGGGCCAGGGTGCGCACGGCGCGGTACTGGAGGGTCTTGATGGCACCCTCGTTCTTGCCCATGATCCGGGCCGTCTCGGCGACCGAGAGTCCTTGCAGGAAGCGGAGGGTGACGCACTCCTGCTGCTGCGGGTTCAGCCGGCGCACGGCCTCCAGCAGGGCGGCGTTGGAGAGCGACTCCAGCACCGACTCCTCGGGGCTGCGCTCGCACTCGTTGGAGTCGAGCATCTCGCCGGTGGTGACCTCCAGCCGGAAGCGGCTGGACTTGAAGTGGTCGGCGACCAGGTTGCGGGCGATGGTCACCAGCCAGGCGCCGAAGTCCCGGCCCTGCCAGGTGAACGTGCCGATCCGGCGCAGCGCGCGCAGGAACGTCTCGCTGGTGAGGTCCTCGGCGGTGGCCCGGCTGCCGACCCGGTAGTAGATGTAGCGGTAGACGGTGTCCGCGTAGTGGTCGTAGAGCCGGCCGAAGGCCTCGCTCTCGCCGGCCTGGGCCCGCTCGACCAGCTCCATCACCGGGTTGGGCTCGGTCTCGTAGCCGGGGCCGGTGGTGGTGCGGGCCCGGCCGCGGCCGCCGGTGGTGCCGGTGCGGCCGCGCGCGCCGGCGCCGGCCGATTTGGCGGCGGTGGTGCGCAGCAGCGGTCCGGCGGCGGGTCCGTGACCGGACGGCGCTCCGGCGGTCACCAGTTGGGGGGTGGCGGCGAGCCGGCTGCGGAGCAGGCTGCGCAGCAGGTCCAGTCCGGTGGTGATCTGCCGGGGCGGGACGGCGCGGGCGCGGGGGCCGGGGCGGGAGGGGCGCAGGGGCGCGGACGACGGGCGGGAGGGTGCAGGCGCGTCGTTCCGGACGGGTGGGTACACGGGACTCCCAGAGGCAGAACTGTGGACGGATCACCTCCGCCTGCGCGGAGAGCACGCCCGTCCCGCCCGGTCGTACGTGGGGCGGGTGGGTGACGTGCATCCAGGAGAGGATAACGCTTTGTGCAATGACAGCTACACCGTGTGGTCGAAGTGGTCGTTTGAGATCCGCGAAGGGTGCAAATCCGGCTGACACTGACCGAACGCGTCATCGATCGTCTGGCTCAACGTGACAGAACAGGTGCGCCAGGTGACCAATTCGGCGGTGCGGCGGGCGGTTTCCCGGCCTGAGGGTCGGATAATCCCCGACTTTCGCGAGCGGGCGAACGATCAGATCCGGTCACGGGGTGGCGGGTTCGGTCGCCGGGCCCCGACGGCCCCGCGGCGCGCGGGAGTTCGCCCGTACGAGCGGCCTGGTCAGCGTGCGGATTGACCGCCCTCACCCCGGCGGGGGGCGCCCGGACGGGCGGCCGCGGAACGGGTCCGCGGCCCGCCGCGGACCGGCCGCAAGGCGGCCCGGGCGCGCCCGCTCAGCCGC
>NZ_JBHYUU010000369.1:0-2675 GCF_042749955.1 Kitasatospora sp. NPDC059462
CCCGGGCACCCCGCCGTCCGGCGGCCCCGCCGTCCCGCCGCCGCCCGGGGCCGGCGTGCCCACCGGCGCGCCGGGTGCCGGCTACGGCTACCCCGGCGCCCCGGCTCCGGCCGCCGCCCCGGCCCCGGTCCCGGTCCCGGCAGCGCCGCCGGCGCCCGTCCCCGGGCCGCCGCAGGGCGCCCCGGTACCGCCCGGCGTGCCCGCCGTCGGCCCGGGCTACTTCGCCGCGCTCAGCTACCGGGGCCCGGACGGCTCGGAGCAGAAGCTGCTGCACCGCAGCGAGCCCGGCACCCCGCACCCGGAGTGGAAGATCCTCCAGGACCTTCGGCGGCTCAACGTGCCGCCGGAGCAGGTGCTGGAGCTCTACACCGAGCTGGAGTCCTGCGACCTGCCCGGCGGGTACTGCAACCGGATGATCGCCGCGTCCTGGCCGAACGTCCGGCTCACCCACACCGCCGACTACGGCCGCGACCACCACTCCCGGCAGGCCGGCATGGCCCAGCTGCTCGACCACCTGGACGAGCTGCACCAGCTGGCCTCCGGTCCGCAGCGGGTCCGCCCGTTCCGGGTGCCGCTGCCCGCCCCGGGCACCGTCCCGCCGCTGCCGCCGCTCGCGCCGCAGCAGCTCGCCCAGGAGCTCGGCCAGGCCTTCGGCCCGAACGTGTTCCGCTTCGAGCAGCGCGCGGTGGCCCGCCAGGGCGTGCCCGAGCCGGTGGCGCAGACGCTGATGTGGTCGGGGCTGCCGCGCGAGTTCGGACCGTTCTTCTGGGCGCAGGCCCAGGAGGGCCGGCCGATCCCGACGCTCGCCGAGCTGGCCGCCGAGCGCGGTCTGGCGGGCAGTCCGGACTTCGGCGGCTACCTGGTGCTCGGCAACGACTACGGCCGGCAGCTCTGTGTGCAGTACGGCACGGCGCACGTGGTCGCGGTGGACCTGGAAGGAACCGGTGAGCCCCCCCGGTTCGTCAACACGGGTGTACCGGAGTTCGTCCGCTCCCTGGCCCTGCTGGGCCGGATGTGGCGGCTGCGGTACGGGCTGACCCCGGACCAGGCCGGTCGCTGGACGACCGACTTCCAGGCCCAGCTGGCCGCGATCGACCCGGCTGCGCTGCAGTCCGCGGACACCTGGTGGGCCGTGCTGCTGGAGCAGTTCTGGGACGGCCTGCTCTAGCAGGCCGTGCCGGATCCGCGCAGGTGGCAGGGGGTCGTTCCGGTGCCCGGAACGGCCCCTTCGGCGTACCGGTGCGGCGGTGCCTCGTTGGGGTTTCGTCCACATCCGCGCAAAATAGGTCAAGAGGATGGTCGCAAGCGTCCATCCTCGACCTGTTCCGATCCGCCCGACGCCCGAATTCCGACCGGGTTCCCCCACCGGGTTCCCGGGCAGACCGATCCGTCCGATCATGGGCTCCGCAGCCCGCGACACGAGGGGAAGAGCCCATGAGCGACGCCGTCCCCCAGTACGGCTTCACCGTTGCCCGGCGCGGTTACGCGCCGGAGCAGGTCGACCGAGCCCTGGCCGCGTTCACCGCGCAGCGCGACGAGGCGTGGGAACGGCTGAGCGTACTCGGCGCCGGAATCCGGGAGATGGAGCGCCGGCTGGCCGAGATCCAGCAGGCCGCCGCCGACGCCCCCGAGCCCGACTACCAGGTGCTGAGCGACGAGGCCGCCGGTCTGGCCAGGATGGCGGAGAACGAGGCCCGCGCCGTCCGCGACAAGGCCGAGCGGTTCGCCGAGGACCTCCGCGACGAGGTCTACGAGGCCGGCCAGGCGCTCGACCGCGCCGCCAAGGAGTACGCGGCCACCACCCGCACCGAGGCCGACGCCGCCGCCCGCCGCACCGACGAGCGCACCCGGGCCGAGGCGGAGACCATCCGGGCCGAGACCGACCGCGAGGTCCGGTCCGTCCGGGACGCCGCCACGGCGCACGCCGCCAAGGTCCGGGTCGCGGCCGCCGAGGCCTCCGAGCGGGCCGAGGCCAAGCTGGCCGAGCTGCGCCGCAAGGCCGACGAGATGTTCGCCGAGGCCCAGGCCGAGGCCGACGCCGAGGACGCGGCGGTCTCCGCCACCGCCGAGCGGCGGGTCAAGGAGGCCGAGCAGTTCCGCGAGACGGTGCTCGGCCAGATCAAGCAGAGCGACGCCGAGGCACAGGCCCGGGCGGACCAGCTGATCGAGCAGGCCCGCCGGGAGGCCGAGCGGATCAACGCGGTCAGCGAGCGCGAGCAGCGCGAGTACGCGACCAAGCTGGAGACGGTGCAGCAGCACCTCGACCACATCAAGGCGACGCTGGCCTCGCTCACGGGCGCGGCGGTCGGCGCGATCGAGCCCGCGGCGCTGGAGTCCGCCGCGCTGGAGCTCGCCTCCGGCGCCGCGCCCGTGGACGCCGCCCCGGCCGACGGGGCCCCGGCGGACGCCGCTCCGGCGGACCGGGCCCCGCTGGTGGACTCGGAGGCGGACACCGGGGAGATCCCGCTGCCCGTCGTCGCGGACCCGCGGGCCGACCTCCGCAAGGACGCGGTCCCGGCGCCCGCGAGCGAGGCCGCCACGGCGGTGCTGCGGGTCACCCCGGGCCGGGTCGCCCCGGCCCCCGCCGCCGCGGTCGCCACCGGACCGGTGCCGCCGCGGCCGGCCACCCCGCCGTCGGCGGCGGTGGACGCCGGTGCGGGCGCTGCCCCCGCGGC
>NZ_JBHYUU010000370.1:0-2612 GCF_042749955.1 Kitasatospora sp. NPDC059462
GCCGCCGCCCCGGGCGCCCGGACCGGCTCCGGCACGGGCGCCGCCGCGCAGGCCGGCGCCGCCGCGCTCGGCGCCCGGGTGCCCACCCAGAGCCGCCGCCCGCCGATCGCCGTCGAGCCGCCGTACCACGACGCCGGGCGCGAGCAGCGCCCCGCGCTGCGGGTCGGCCGCGGTGACATCGCCGCCATCCGCGCCGTCGGCGACCTGTTCCGCGCGCTGGACCACGCCTACGGCGGCGGCCACGCCCGGCAGGCGCTGGTCCGCTACCTGGAGAGCGAGGCCGAGCCGATGCTGCGCGGCCGCTACGGCGAGCAGATCGGCCGCGCCCTGTTCGGCGCCGTCGCCGACCTCACCCGGCTGGCCGGCTGGACGTCCTTCGACATCGCCGCACACGGCCTGGCCCAGCGCTACTTCGTCCAGGCGCTGCGGCTCTCCCAGGCCGCCGGGGACCGCGCGCTCGGCGGCTACGTCCTGGTGACGATGAGCCAGCAGGCCGTGCACCTCGGGCACGGCCGGGAGGCGGTCCAGCTGGCCCGGGTCGCCCAGCAGGGCGTGGGCACGGCGGTGCCGCCGACCGTGCAGGCGCTGCTGCACGCCGCCGAGGCGCGCGGACACGGCCTGCTCGGCGACGTCCGCTCCTGCACCACCGCGCTGGTGCGGGCCGAACGGGCGCTGGCGGCCGCCCGGACCGGCGACGACCTGCCGTCCTGGGCGCGGTTCTTCGACGAGGCGCAGCTCTCCGACGAGTTCGCGCACTGCTACCGGGACCTCCAGCAGTGGCGGACGGCCGCCCAGCACGCCGAGAAGTCGCTGCGGCTGCGCTCGCCCGCGTACGCCCGCAGCCGGATCTTCTGCCGGCTGGTGCTGGCCACCGCCCGGCTCGGCATGGGCGACCTCGACGAGGCCTGCGGCATGGCGACCGACGCGCTGCGGGCGGCGGGGGAGATGCGGTCGGCCCGGTCGCTGGAGTACGTGCGCGACTTCCACCGCCGGCTGACGCCGTACCGGGGCAGCCCGGTGGCGCGCGCGTTCGAGGAGACGGCCCGCCAGGCGGGGGTGATCTGACCGGCCCGAGGACTACCAGCTCTCGGCGTTCACCCGCGGCCGGCCGCCCCCGACGGCGGCCGGCGGCCGGACGTCCCCGCGCAGCCGCTGCGCGGTCAGCGGGAACAGCAGCACCGAGAGCATGCCCGCGCCGACCAGGGCGGCGGCGGTCGAGGACGCCAGGTGGCCGGCGTCCACCTCGATCGTGGTGATCACCACGACCAGCGGCAGCGCGGTCGCCCCGTACAGGCCGAGCGCGGCCCGGTCGCGCCGCCCCAGCCCGGCGGGGGCGAGCAGGGCGGCGGGCAGCCCGCGCAGGGCGGGCAGCAGGAGCAGGAAGACCGGGACGAGCAGCAGCGTGCCCGGATCGCCGAGCAGCGCGTCCAGGTCGAAGTTCATCCCGCTGACCACGAAGAACACCGGGACGAGGAAGCCGAAGCCGATGCCCTCCAGCTTGGCCTCGACGACCTCCTCGGTGGGCCGGGGGATGTCGGCGAGCAGCAGCCGGGAGACGATGCCGGCGGTGAACGCGCCGAGCAGCATGTCCAGCTCCAGCCGGAGCGCGGCGGCGACCATGGTGGCGAGCACCAGCATCACGGTGCGCACGGCGAACTGGCCGGAGGTGCGCAGGGTGCGCCGGATCAGCCCGGTCATCCAGGCGGGGCGGGGGCGCCGGGCACCGGCCACCGCGACGGCGGTGATCACCGCGAAGGCCGCCAGGATGACGGCGGAGCGCGCCGGGGTGTTGCCGCTGAGCAGCACGGCGACGGCGATGATCGGGCCGAACTCGCCGACCGCGCCGGTGGCCATGACCAGCGCGCCGAACCCGGTGGGCAGTTCGCCGGAGTCGCGCAGCACCGGCAGGATGGTGCCGAGCGCGGTGGTGGTGAGCGCGAGCCCGGTGAAGGCGCCGTCCAGCGGGTCCGGGCCGACCAGCGCGCCGAGGCCGAGCGCGGCGGCCACGGTGACCAGCCAGGCGAGGCCGGCCCGGCGCAGCGGGCCGCCGCGCAGCCGGGCGAAGTCGATCTCGTAGCCGGCCAGGAACATCAGCATGGCCAGGCCGAACCGGGAGAGCGCGTCGACCAGGGCGTCGACGTGCACCCAGCCCAGGACGTCGGGGCCGATCAGGACGCCGAGCAGGATCTCGAACACCACCGTGGGCACGGCGATCCACCGCAGCAGCCGGTCGGCCAGCAGCGGGGCGGCCACCGCGGCGGCGGGGACGAGGACCAGCGCGAGCGGCTGGGCGCCGGGTGCGGTGCTCACGCGGCGGCCGGCGGCGGAACGGGAATCATCCGATCAGCGGTCATATCGGCATATTGGCACGCGGTCCGTCGCCGATCCGGCGGCCGGACCGCGTGCCCCGTCGTGGCGGGCCGTCAGGCCGCGGCCGCCTCCGGTGCGGCGGCCGGCAGCCCGAGGTCGCGCGCCACGGCCTCGGCCGCGCGCCGTCCGGAGACCAGCGCCCCCTGCACGCTGCTGGTGTCCCGGTGGTCGCCGCAGACGTACAGCCCGGCCAGCAGCCGCACCGGCCGCCGGGTGTTGTGCGGCGGCGGCATGGCCGGCAC
>NZ_JBHYUU010000371.1:0-2601 GCF_042749955.1 Kitasatospora sp. NPDC059462
AAGAAGTGCCGGGTACCGGTGAAGTACATGGTCACCCCGGCCTCGGCGGCGGCCGCGATCACCTCTTCGTCGCGGATCGAGCCGCCCGGCTGGACGATCGCCCGGACACCGGCGGCGATCAGGATCGCCGGGCCGTCCGCGAACGGGAAGAAGGCGTCGGAGGCCGCGTACGCGCCCTTGGCCCGCTCGCCGGCCCGCTCGACCGCGAGCTTGCAGGAGTCCACCCGGTTGACCTGGCCCATGCCGACGCCCACCGAGGCGCCGTCCTTGGCCAGCAGGATCGCGTTGGACTTGACGGCCCGGCAGGCCCGCCAGGCGAAGGCCAGCTCGGCCAGCTCGTCCTCGGACAGCGCCTCGCCGGTGGCGAGCGTCCAGGTCGCCGGGTCGTCGCCCTCGGCGTGCACCCGGTCGGCGTCCTGGAGCAGCACGCCGCCGGAGATCGGGCGCACCTCCTGGCGGTTGGCCGGGGCGTCGGCGGCGAGCAGCACCCGCAGGTTCTTCTTGCGGGCCAGCACCTCGACGGCGCCGTCCTCGTAGCCGGGGGCCACCACGACCTCGGTGAAGATCGGGGCGATCTGCTCGGCCAGCTCCACGGTGACCGGGCGGTTGACGGCGATCACGCCGCCGTACGCGGAGACCGGGTCGCACTCGTGGGCCTTGCGGTGCGCCTCGGCGACGTCGGCGCCGGTCGCGATGCCGCACGGGTTGGCGTGCTTGATGATCGCGACGGCCGGGCCGGCGTGGTCGTAGGCGGCGCGGCGGGCGGCGTCGGTGTCGACGTAGTTGTTGTACGACATCTCCTTGCCGTGCAGCTGCTGCGCACCGGCCAGGCCACCGCTGCCGTCGGTGTACAGCGCGGCGCCCTGGTGCGGGTTCTCGCCGTAGCGCAGCACGTTCTGGCGCTCGAAGGCCGAGCCCAGGAACGCCGGGAAGGCGTCCTCGGTCCCGGTGTAGCCGGACTCGTCGAACCAGTTGGCCACCGCGACGTCGTAGGCGGCGGTGTGCGCGAAGGCCTGGGCGGCCAGCCGCTTGCGGGTCAGCAGGTCGAAGCCGCCCTGCCGGACGGCGGCGAGCACGTCCTGGTAGCGGGCCGGGTCGACCACCACGGCCACCGAGGGGTGGTTCTTGGCGGCGGCGCGGACCATGCTCGGGCCGCCGATGTCGATCTGCTCGACGCACTCGTCCGGGGTGGCGCCGGAGGCGACGGTCGCCTTGAACGGGTAGAGGTTCACCACGACCAGGTCGAAGGGCTCGACACCCAGCTCGGCCAGCTGCGCGCGGTGCGACTCCAGGCGCAGGTCGGCCAGCACCCCGGCGTGCACGCGGGGGTGCAGCGTCTTGACGCGCCCGTCCAGGCACTCGGGGAAGCCGGTGAGCTCGGAGACCTCGGTCACCGGGACGCCCGCGGCGGCGATCCGGCCGGCGGTGGAGCCGGTGGAGACGATGGCGACCCCGGCGGCGTGCAGGCCCTGGGCCAGCTCCTCCAGGCCGGTCTTGTCGTACACGCTGATCAGGGCGCGGCGCACCGGCCGGACGTTCTCGGAGACGGGAGGGGTGGTGGTGGGGGCGGCGCTCATGCCGGAATCCATACCTTTCGGTCCTCGATGCGGTGACCCTCGCGGGCCAGCCGGCCCACGACGTCGACGAGCAGCTTGCGCTCGACTGTCTTGATGCGCTCATGCAGCGCCTCGCCGCCATCGGCGTGATCGGCGTCGAGGACCTCCACGACGCCCTGCGCGATGATCGGCCCGGTGTCGACGCCGGCGTCGACCAGGTGGACGGTGCAGCCGGTGACCCGCACCCCGTACGCCAGCGCGTCGGTGACGCCGTGGGCGCCGGGGAAGGAGGGCAGCAGCGCGGGATGGGTGTTGACGATCCGTCCGGCGAAGGCCGCGATGAACTCGGGGCCGAGGATCTTCATGAAGCCGGCCGTGACGACCAGGTCCGGCTGGTACCCGGCCACGGAGGCGGTCAGCGCGCGGTCCCAGTCCGCGCGGTCCGGGTGGTCCTTCACCCGGTGCACGAACACCGGCAGGCCGGCGCGCTCGGCGCGCTCCAGGCCGGCGATGGCCTCGCGGTCCGCGCCGACGGCGAGGATCTGCGCGCCGTACGCGGGGTCGGCGGCGGCCTCGATCAGCGCCTGGAGGTTGGTGCCGGAGCCGGAGACCAGCACCACCAGACGGGCCGGTCCGGGCGTACGGGGCGGGAAGAGCTGGGCGGGGGCGGCGGCCACTGCGCGATTCTCCGTAGGTCGGGCGCCGTGCGCTGGTACGTCCACCGGCGGTGGGGCCACTACGAACGGCAGGTCGAGCGAGGGGGAACTCCTGGAGAACCCGCCGCGACGCGGGCGCCCGGGGAACCCGTGGGAGCTGCTGACCGTCACCACCATAACGGCTGGTCGGACGGCCTCCGAAACACCGTCGCGGGCTACGCGCGTAGCTGAGACGGGGATCTCGCCGGGCCGTCTGCCCGCCGCCGCCGGTCCCCGACCGGGCCGCGGCGGCGGCCGCCCCCCGCCACCCCCGACGCGCCCGGAGCCCCCCCCGCGGCCGGCGGGGTACTAGGGCGGGGACGTATACACAACAGAAGCAGCCGACGACC
>NZ_JBHYUU010000372.1:0-2593 GCF_042749955.1 Kitasatospora sp. NPDC059462
GCCCGCGGCGCCGGGCCGGGCGGCGACGGCCCGGACGGCGGGCGGGACGGCGGGCGGGACGGCGGGCGGCACCGCGCCGCGCCGCCGCGACCCGCCCAACTTCCGCCCCCGCTCGCCACGTTCACCGGCCGCGGCCCCGAGCTCGCCGCCCTCGACGCCTTCGCCGACGACGCGACCGCCCCCTCGACCGCGACCGGGCCGGCCACCGAAGGGCCCACCACCGAGGCCACCGACGCCACCGGACCCGCCGCCCGGATCTGCGCCGTCTCCGGCAGCGCCGGCGTCGGCAAGACCACCCTGGTCGTCCAGTGGGCGCACCGGCGGCGCGCCCACTTCCCCGGCGGCCAGCTCTACGCCGACCTGCACGGCTTCTCCGCCGAACCGCCGCTGCCGCCGCACGCCGTGCTGGCCCGCTTCCTGCGCGCCCTCGGGGTGCCCGGCGAGCAGGTGCCGAGCGTGCCGGAGGAGGCCGCCGCCCTGTACCGCTCGCTGCTGGCCGGGCAACGGGTGCTGGTCGTCCTGGACAACGCGCGCAGCGCCGAGCAGGTCCGCCCGCTGCTCCCCGGTGCACCGGAGTGCCTGACCGTGGTCACCAGCCGCACCGGCCTGGCCGGCCTCACCGCCCGGGACGGCGCCCGCCCGCTGGCCCTCGACCTGATGCCGGCGCGCGACGCCGTCGCCCTGCTCGACCGCGTCATCGGCGGCCGGCGCACCCGCTCCGAGCCGGCCGCCGTCGCCGAACTGGCCGCCGTCTGCGGCCGGTTGCCGCTCGCCCTGGCCATCGCGGCCAGCCGGCTCGCCGAACGCCCCGGGCGGACCGTCGCGGACCACGTGGCCGAACTGCGCGACACCGGGGACCGGCTGACCGCGCTGGCGATCGACGGCGACGCCACCTCCGCCGTGCGCGCCGCGCTCGACCTCTCCTACCGCGCCCTGCCCGCCACCGCCCGCACCCTGTTCCGGCTGCTCTCGCTCGCCCCCGGCCCCGGCCTGTCCGCGGCGGCGGCCGCCGCGCTCTGCGGCGAGCGCCCGGCCGCCGTGCGCCCCGTGCTGGAGCAGCTGACCACCGCCCACCTGCTCACCCACGAGGGCGGGGACCGCTACCGGCTGCACGACCTGCTGCGCCTGTACGCCGCCGAACGCGCCGCCGCCGAGACCGGCCTGGCGGTGCGCACCGCCGCCCGCGAGCGGCTCGGCACCTGGTACCTGCACCACGCCGACGCCGCCGCCCGGCTGCTCACCCCGCACCGCCGGCGGATCCCGCTCGCCGCGGCCGGGCCCTGGTACGAACCGCCCGCCTTCGGGACCGCCGCCGAGGCCCAGCGGTGGTGCGAGAGCGAGCACACCCACGTCCTGGGCGTGGTCCGCGCGGCGGCCGGGCACGGCCCGGACGACCTGGCCTGGCGGCTGCCGGTGGTCCTGTGGAGCTACTACTTCACCAGCCCCCACCTGGACGACCGGGAGGAGGCCGCCCGGCTGGCGGTGACGGCGGCCGGGCGGGCCGGTGACCGCTACGGCGAGGGCCACGCCCGCAACGACCTCGCCACGGCGCTCGGCGCGCTCGGCCGGCACGACGAGACGCTCGCCGAACTCCGGCTCGCCCGCGCCCTGTTCGCCTCGATCGGGGACCGCGACGGCGAGGCGCACGTGATCGGTCACCTGGGCGACCACTGTCTCAGCACCGGCGCCTACGGCCAGGCGCGGCTGTACTTCCAGGGCGCGCTCGCGCTGCTCCGGGCACAGCCGGAGGAGCGCCGGGACGACTGGGCGATCCGGGTGTGTGAGACCAACATCGGCGTCACCGCGATGCTGGCGGGCCGGGGGCGGGAGGCGGGCGAGTACCTGCACCGGGCGCTGGACCGTCACCGCTCCACCGGGGACCCGGTCCTGGAGGGCATCACGCTGTACCACCTGGGCGACCACCACCGCCGGCTGGACCATCCCGAGCAGGCGGCCGAGCGGCTGCGCCAGGCCCTCGCGGTGATCGACGGCACGACCGGCAATCCGCTGCTGCGCGCCGCGGTCCTGGCGGCCCTCGCCGAACTCGGCGAGGGCGGCCGGCCCTGACGGCCGGGCGGTCGCCGGGGAGGGGCTGGCCGTCCGCCCGGGGGCGGCGGTCTTGACGGAAGGTCAAGGAAAAGGTGTTCTGTACCACGGGGTCGGCCCGTCGGCGGCGGTGCGGGTCCGGCGGGGGTATAGCCCGGAGCTGTACCCCCGGGTGACATCTCCCCCGTCGGCGGACGGGGCTCCTACGGTTTCCCGCAACCCCCACACCGTGACCGCGGGAGACCCCCATGCTCCGACGATCCGCCAGGGCCGCGTGCGCCGTCCTGGCCACCGCCGCCCTCGCTCTGACAGCGCTCCAGGGCACCGCCGGTGCCGCCGCCCCGAGTCCCGGCGCCGGCGCGGCCGCCCGGGCCGCCGCGGCCGCGCCGGACGCCCTCGGGGTGGCCGCCGCCGCGCCCGAGGTGATCGACGCGCTGCAGCGCGACCTCGGTCTGACGGCCGGCCAGGCCCGGGACCGGATCGCCAACGAGGCCCGGGCCGGTGCCCGGGCCGGCGCCCTCGCCCAGGGCCTGGGCGGCAGTTGGGC
>NZ_JBHYUU010000373.1:0-2553 GCF_042749955.1 Kitasatospora sp. NPDC059462
GCCCTCAACAGCCTCTCCATCGAGCTCGGCGAGGCGGGCCGGCGGGCGGAGGGCCTCGCCGCCGCCGAAGAAGCCGTCGCCATCCGCCGCACCCTCAGCGAGACCAACCCCGACGCCCACCTGCCCGACCTCGCCAGCGCCCTCAACAACCTCTCCGTCCGGCTGGGCGCCCTGGGGCGGCGGACGGAGGGCCTGGCCGCCGTCGAGGAAGCCGTCGGCCACTACCGCGTCCTGGCCGAGGCCGGCCCGGACGCCCACCTGCCCGGCCTCGCCAGCGCCCTCAACAGCCTGTCCATCGAGCTCGGCGAGGCGGGCCGGCGGGCGGAGGGCCTCGCCGCCGTCGAAGAATCCGTCGCCATTCTCCGCACCCTCAGCGGGACCAACCCCGGTGCCCACCTGCCCGACCTCGCCAGCGCCCTCAACAACCTCTCCATCGACCTCGGCGAGGCGGGCCGGCGGGCGGAGGGCCTCGCCGCCGCCGAAGAAGCCGTCGCCATCTTCCGCACCCTCGGCGAGGCCGACCCCGGTGCCCACCTGCCCGGCCTCGCCAGCGCCCTCAACAGCTTCTCCATCGAGCTCGGCGAGGTGGGCCTGCGGGCGGAGGGCCTGGCCGCCGTCGAAGAAGCCGTCGCCATCCGCCGCGCCCTCGCCGAGGCCGACCCCGCCTCCTTCGGACCGGCTCTTCGGCAATCCCTGGCCGTGGCCGACTGGCTTGAGGGGATCGGTCCGTAGGCGAGTAGGACGGATACCGTCGAATCCTCCGGCACGAGGAACACGGCACGTTCGGAATGACGCTCCCCGCCGGGCCGGCCGGACCGGCCGGATCAGCCGGATCGGCCGGTCGACCCACCACCGGCGTGACGGCGGGTCGGCAGCTCCGGCGCCGAGGACCCCTGCGATCAACGGATCATCAGGAAACCCGGGAGGACGCGGCGCCGACGGACGCTAGGCTGCGGTCCGCGAGTGATCACCGACCGAGGGGGGCGGGATGCTGACGTACCAGGACCTGACCGGGCCCGAACAGCGGGTGTGGGACGCCTGCGCCACGGGCGCGCCGGTCGACCTGCGCAGCGGCGCACCCGCCGAGGACGATCCGACCGGCGGCGCGGCCTGGGGCGAGGAACGCTCGGTGCGCGCCGAGGCGATCGCGACCGCCCTGCTCGGCGACGCCGGACCGGCCGGCCCGGTGCGCGTGCTGTACCTGACCGGGGCCCGCATCACCGGGAGGCTCGACCTGCGCGGGCTGACGGCCGCCGGTGAACTGCGCCTGGAGGGCTGCTACTTCGAGGAGCAGGTGGTACTGCGGGACGCGACGCTGCGCTCCACCAGCCTGAGCGGCTGCCGCGTCCCCGGGATCGACGGGTGGCTGCTGAAGGTCGACGGCAACCTCTTCTTCGAGAAGGCCGTCCTCGACGGGCGGCTCACCCTCACCCGCGCGCACATCACCGGCGAACTGCGGCTCAGCGGAGCCCGGCTCACCGCCACCGAGTTCCTCGACGGGAGCGAGCCGGACCCGTCGCGCGTCTGGGCGCTGTGGGCCGGCGGCCTGGTGATGGACGGCGGCTGCTTCGCCCGGCACGGCTTCCACGCCCGCGGCGGGCTGCGGCTGGTCGGGACCCGGTTCAACGGCGGACTGTTCATGGAGCGGGCCCGCATCGACAACCCCGGCGGCGACGCGCTCACCGGCGACGACCTCAGCGCCTCCACCCTCGTGCTCGCCGACGGCTTCACGGCCACCGGCGCGGTCCGGCTCCCCGGAGCAGCGGTCCGCAGCCGGCTCTCGCTCGACGCCGCCGTCCTGGACGGTGGCGGCGCGGTGGCCCTGGACGCCAAGCGGCTGACCGCCGGGGACCTCCGGCTCACGCCGGCCGCCACCCCGGACGGCACCGTCGACCTCCAGGACGCGCAGACCGTCGTCCTGCACGACAACGACCACAGCTGGCCGGCCGACACCCGCCTCGACGGCTTCGGCTACGGCTCCGTCCAGACCTCCACCGGCGCCCCCGACCCCGTCGCCCGCCGGCTGGCCTGGCTGGCCGCGCTCCCCGGCTACGCGCCGCAGCCCTACGAGCAACTCGCCGCCTGGTACCGGAGGATCGGCCACGACGACGACGCCCGCCGGGTGCTCCTGGAGAAGCAGCGCCGGCGCCGGCGCACCCTGCGGCTGCCCGGCCGGGTCTGGGGCCGGCTGCTGGACGCCACCGTCGGGTACGGCTACCGCCCCTGGCAGGCCGTGCTGTGGCTCGGCGGCCTCGCCCTGCTCGGCACCCTCGTCTTCCGCCACGGCGCGCCGCACGAGGTCAAGCCCGGCGAGAGCATCCCGTTCAGCCCCCTGGTCTACACCCTCGACCTGCTCATCCCCATCGGCGGGCTGGGCCAGCGCACCGCGTGGTACTGGACCGGGGCCCAGCAGTGGTTCGGCTACTCGCTGACCGCCCTCGGCTGGCTGCTCACGACGGCGGTCCTGGCGGGCATCAGCCGCACCCTCAACCGGGCCTGACGCCGCCGGCCGATCGGCCGAAGCCGGGGCCCGGGCCGGGGCCGGGGCCGGGG
>NZ_JBHYUU010000374.1:0-2553 GCF_042749955.1 Kitasatospora sp. NPDC059462
TCGGCCGTGCGCTTCCACGACGTGGTCCGCACCCTCCACGAGCAGGGCGTCACCCGCTACCTCGAACTCGGACCCGACGCCGTCCTCACCCCGCTCGTCCGGGAGGCACTGGACGAGAACGCCGGCCCCGCCGTCGTACCGCTCGCCCGCCGGAACCAGCCGGAGGTCCGCACCCTGGCCACCGCGCTCGCCCGGCTGCACACCGCCGGCGCCCCCGGCGAGGCGCTGCGCCCGCTGCTGCCCGGCCCGGCGGTCCGGCTGGACCTGCCCACCTACGCCTTCCAGCACACCGCCTACTGGTCGGCGCCCCGGCCGGCCGCCGACGCCGCCGCCCTCGGGCTGGCCGAGGCCGGGCACCCGCTGCTCGCGGCCGCCGTCGGACTCGCCGAGGACGGCGGACTGCTGCTCACCGGCCGGCTCTCGCTGGCCGCCCTGCCCTGGCTCGCCGACCACGACATCCTGGGCACCCCGCTGCTGCCCGGCACCGCCTTCCTGGAGCTCGCCCTCGCCGCCGCCGGACGCGTCGGCGCCGACGGCGTCGAGGAACTGACGCTGCACGCACCGCTGCCGCTGACCGCCGAGGGCGCCGTCCAGCTCCAGATCGCCGTCGGCCCCCCGGACGGGCACGGCCGCCGGACCCTGGCGATCCACGCCCGCCCCGGGCGCCCCGGCCAGGAGGACACCGAGGGCTGGACCAGGCACGCCGAGGGCCTGCTCACCGAGACCGCCCCGGCCGCCGGCGCCGGGACCGTCGCCTGGCCCCCGGCCGACGCCGAACCACTGGACGTGGACGCGCTGTACGACCGGCTGCTCGCCCGGGGCTACGCGTACGGCACCGCCTTCCAGGGCGTGCGCGCGGCCTGGCGGCGCGGCCCGGAGCTGTTCGCCGAACTCGCGCTGGGCGACGGACAGGCCGGTGATGCCGCCGAGTTCGGCATCCACCCCGCGCTGCTGGACGCCGCACTGCACCCGCTGGTCGACGCCCGGACCGCCGAAGCCGAGAGCGGGGCGGAGGGCCTTCCGCTGCCGTTCTCCTTCGGCGCCGTCCGGCTGCACGCCGAGGGTGCGGACCTGCTGCGGGTCCGCTGGACCCCGGCCGCCGAGGGCACCGCGCTGGAGGCCTTCGACGCCGAGGGCCGTCCCGTGCTGTCCGTCGGAACGCTCGCCCTGCGCACGGCGGCGCCCGCCGCCCGGCCCGCCCCGGCCGACGCGCGCGCGGCCCTGCACCACCTCGACTGGCGGCCGGTGCCCGCCGGAGGCGACCCCGCCCCCGGCCGGACCCTGCTGCTCGGCCCCCCGCCGCAGGGCCTGCCCGAGCTGCCGGCCGTCCCGGACCTGGACGCGCTGCGCGCCGCGCTCGACGCGGGGCAGCCCGCGCCCGACACCGTGCTCGCCGTCCTGCCGCCGTCCGGCACCGGCCTGCCCGGAGCGGCCCACGAGCTCACCCGCGAGGCGCTGCGACTCGCCCGGCACTGGCTCGACGACGAACGGCTGGCCGACACCCGGCTCGCCGTCGTGACCCGCCGCGCCGTCACCGCCACGGCCGACGACGCCGCGCCCGACCCGGCCGCCGCCGCCGTCTGGGGCCTGCTGCGCAGCGCCCAGAGCGAGCAGCCCGACCGCTTCCAGCTCGCCGACCTGGACGACGACCCGGCCTCCGCCGCCGCGCTCCCGGCCGCACTCGCCACCGGCCTGCCCCAACTCGCCCTGCGCGCCGACGCGGTGCTCCAGCCCCTGCTCCAGCCCGCGCCGCTGCGTGCCGCGGACGGCGCCGCACCGGACCTCGGCCGGGGCACCGTCCTGATCACCGGCGGCACCGGCGGGCTCGGCACCCTGCTCGCCCGCCACCTGGTCGCCCGGCACGGCGTCCGGCGGCTGCTGCTGGTCAGCCGCAGCGGGCCGGCCGCCCCCGGCGCGGCCGAACTGGCCCGCGAACTGGCCGAGCAGGGCGCCGAGGTGGCCTTCGGCGCGGCCGACACCGGCGACCGGGCCGCGCTGGCCGGACTGCTCGCCGAGCTGCCCGCCGACCGGCCGCTGAGCGCCGTCTTCCACCTCGCCGGAATCGTGGACGACGCCACCCTCGCCGGACTCGACGGCGACCGGATCACCCGGGTGCTGCGCCCCAAGGCGGACGCGGCCTGGCACCTGCACGAGCTCACCGCCGGCCTCGACCTGGCCGCCTTCGTGCTCTTCTCCTCCGTCTCCGGTGTCACCGGCACCGCCGGCCAGGGCGGCTACGCGGCCGCCAACACCTTCCTGGACGCACTCGCCCAGCACCGCCGGGCGGCCGGCCTGCCCGCCCTCTCGCTGGCCTGGTCGCTCTGGGCCGACCAGGACGGCATGGCCGGTGCGCTGGACCCCGAGGTGCTGCGCCGCTGGGGCCGCAGCGGTCTGCCGCCGCTGGAGACCCCGGCCGCCCTGGACCTGCTCGACGCGGCGCTCGCCGACCCCGCCCCGCTGCTGGTGGCCGCCCGGATCGACCCGGCCGCCCTGCGGGCCCGCGCCGCCGACGGTCCGCTGCCGGCCCCGCTGCGCGGCCTGGTCCGCGCACCC
>NZ_JBHYUU010000375.1:0-2451 GCF_042749955.1 Kitasatospora sp. NPDC059462
GCCGCCCCACCGGGTGCGCCGCCGCGCCGTGCGCCCGTCCACCGCGATCTTCCAGGCGCCGGTCTTCCAGGAGCCCGCCCCCTTCGTCGCCCCCGCCGCGTCCGCCGCCCCGGCGGCCCCGCAGCCGGCCGCCCCCGAGGCGCCCGCCGCGCCGGCCGAGCGCGAGGAGGAGGACGAGTTCGAGTACAGCGGCGTCGGCCGCCGCCGTCGCGTCCGCACCTCGGTGCGGGTGCAGACCCCGGCCCGCCAGAAGCCCGCCGCCGAGAAGCCCGCGGCCGCCAAGGCCGTCACCACCAAGGCCGTCACCGCCAAGGCCGCCGCCAGGCCCGTCGTCGAGGAGCCGCCCGCCGAGGCGCCCGCCGCCGTCGAGGCCCCCGCCACCGGCCCCGAGGCCGAGGACGAGTGGGAGGACGGCCGCCCGTCGCGCCGCCGCCGCCGCGGTGGCCGTCGCCGCCGTCGTGGCGAGGCCGAGGAGGCCGAGGCCGAGACCGCCGAGACCGAGCAGCCCACCGCCGAGGAGCCGGTCGGCGAGGACGAGGACGAGGACGACGACCTGGCCGCCGGCCTGTCCTCGTCGCGCCGCCGCCGTCGCCGCCGCCGTCGCAGCGGTGAGGCCGGCGCCGTCGAGACCGCCGAGACCACCGAGGACGGCGTCCGCACCGTGGTGAAGGTGCGCGAGCCGCGCCGCCGCTCCACCGAGCCGTCCTTCGACCCGGACGAGGTGCAGTCCATCAAGGGCTCCACCCGCCTGGAGGCCAAGAAGCAGCGCCGCCGCGAGGGCCGCGAGCTGGGCCGCCGCCGGGTGCCGATCATCACCGAGGCCGAGTTCCTGGCCCGCCGCGAGTCGGTCGAGCGCGTCATGGTGGTGCGCCAGAACGGCCAGCGCACCCAGATCGGCGTCCTGGAGGACGGCGTGCTCGTCGAGCACTACGTCAACAAGGAGCAGGCCACCTCGTACGTCGGCAACGTCTACCTGGGCAAGGTCCAGAACGTGCTGCCGTCCATGGAGGCCGCCTTCGTCGACATCGGCAAGGGCCGCAACGCGGTGCTGTACGCCGGTGAGGTCAACTTCGGCGCGCTCGGCGGCCACGGCGGCCCGCGCCGGATCGAGTCGGTGCTGAAGTCCGGCCAGTCCGTGCTGGTGCAGGTCTCCAAGGACCCGATCGGCCACAAGGGCGCCCGCCTGACCAGCCAGATCTCGCTGCCCGGCCGCTACCTGGTCTACGTGCCCGAGGGCTCGATGACCGGCATCTCCCGCAAGCTGCCGGAGAACGAGCGCGCCCGCCTGAAGCAGATCCTCAAGAAGATCGTCCCGGACGACGCGGGCGTCATCGTGCGCACCGCCGCCGAGGGCGCCTCCGAGGAGGAGCTGACCCGCGACGTCCAGCGGCTGCAGCAGCAGTGGGAGGACATCCAGAAGAAGGCCGCGACCGGCAACGCCCCCGCGCTGCTGTACGGCGAGCCGGACATGACCGTCCGGGTCGTGCGCGACATCTTCAACGAGGACTTCACCAAGGTCATCGTCTCCGGCAACGAGGCGTGGAACACCATCCACGACTACGTCTCCAACGTGGCCCCGGACCTCGCCGGCCGGCTCCAGCGCTGGACCTCCGAGGTGGACGTGTTCGCCACCTACCGGATCGACGAGCAGCTGATGAAGGCGCTGGACCGCAAGGTCTGGCTGCCCAGCGGCGGTTCGCTGGTGATCGACCGCACCGAGGCGATGGTCGTCATCGACGTCAACACCGGGAAGTTCGTCGGCCAGGGCGGCAACCTGGAGGAGACGGTCACCCGGAACAACATCGAGGCGGCCGAGGAGATCGTGCGCCAGCTGCGGCTGCGCGACCTCGGCGGCATCATCGTGATCGACTTCATCGACATGGTCCTGGAGTCCAACCGCGACCTGGTGCTGCGCCGGCTGCTGGAGTGCCTGGGCCGGGACCGGACCAAGCACCAGGTGGCCGAGGTCACCTCGCTGGGCCTGGTGCAGATGACCCGCAAGCGGGTCGGCCAGGGGCTGCTGGAGTCCTTCTCCGAGCCCTGCGTGCACTGCAACGGCCGCGGTGTGATCGTCCACATGGAGCAGCCGAGCGCCCACGTGCACACCGGTGGCGGCGCGACCGCCGTCGACGCGGGCTCGGGCGGCGGCAAGCGCCGTCGCCGGGGCAAGGGCGGCGCGGCGCACGAGGAGCCGCAGGCCGTCGAGGCGGTCGCGTCCACCGAGGCCGCCGAGCCGGAGGAGTCCGTCGAGGCCGCCGAGGCCGCCGTCGAGGCGCCGGTCCGCGAGGAGATCGAGGGCCAGCTGGCGATCGAGGTGCCGGGCGTCGAGGAGACGTCTGCGCAGGCCGCCGCCGAGCCGGCCGAGGCCCCGGCCCCGGTCGTCGAGGCCCCGGCCGCGCCGGCCGCCGCTCCCGCCGGGCGGCCCCGCCGCCGGGCGGTGCGCAAGGCGAC
>NZ_JBHYUU010000376.1:0-2449 GCF_042749955.1 Kitasatospora sp. NPDC059462
ATTACTGGTCCGCGGTGCTGTTTTTTTATTAAAACTCCGAGCCGGCCGCTCCCCCCCCCCCCCCCGGGCCGGCCCCGCCCCGGGGCCGGGCCCCCCCCCCCGCGCCGCCCCCCCGCCGCGTTCCCCGCGGCCCCGCGCACCGGGGTGCGCAACCGGCCGGCCGGCGCCCGGACGGCGGCCGGGGGATCGCTGTGTGATCGGCCACAGCGCGCGCCCCGGCGCACGCCGCGCCCGGCCGTCCGCACGACGGGGCGCGCGCCGCCCGGGCGGTTCGTACGCCCTGTGCCCGTACGCCTCCTGACGCCCCGGACGCCGCCCGCCGCAATCGGCCGAAACCCGCTGACGCGCCCGCGCCACCCCGCCCCCGCCCCCGCCCGGCCCGTCGACGCCGACCGGGAGCGCTGGATAGGGTCGGTCCCCATGGCTGGCAGAGCGCCGGGCACACCGCCCCAGACGACTGCGACGAGGCCCGGCGCCGCCCCGGCGTCCGACCCCGTGACGGCCCGGTTGCGCAAGAGGCTCCGCCGGGTCCGCCGAAGGCTGCGCACCGCCGCCGTCGACTGGTTCCGCGGCGGCGCCGCCGACTGGCCGGTGCTGTGCGCCCTCGCCCTGCTGGTCCCGCTGCTGATCCTGCTCAACGTCTGGTGGCCCGCCTGGGCCCCGCCCACCGCGCTGGTCCTGCCGATCCTGGCGGCGGCCCTGCTGCTGCGCCCCGGCTCGCTGGTGGTGCTGTACGCGCTCGCCGCGCTCGGCCTGTCCGCCGAGTCGGTCATCCACACCGGCCAGCGGGTGGCCAGCGACCACCCCGAGTCCTACACCTACGGGGTCACCCCCGGTGCCGCCCTGGTGGTCGGCGCGGCCGGGGTCGGCGGCCTGCTGCTGGCCCAGTTCCGCAGCCGGGTGGGCGTGCCCTGGTGGGGCGGCTCGACGATGCTCTTCGACCTGCGCGAGCGGCTGCGGGTGCAGAGCCGGGTGCCCCGGCTGCCGGACGGCTGGCACGCCGACATGGCGCTGCGCCCGGCCGGCGGGCAGTCCTTCTCCGGCGACTTCGTGGTCGCCGACCGCACCGGCCCCGGCCGGCGGGTGCTGGAGGTGGTCCTCGCGGACGTCTCCGGCAAGGGCATGGACGCCGGCTCGCGGGCGCTGCTGCTCTCCGGCGCGTTCGGCGGGCTGCTGGGCTCGCTGCCCGCGCACGACTTCCTGCCCGCGGCCAACGGCTACCTGCTGCGGCAGTCCTGGGAGGAGGGCTTCGCGACCGCCGTGCACCTGGTCCTCGACCTGGACACCGGCGAGTACGAACTGCTCTCGGCCGGGCACCTGCCGGGCATGCAGCGGCTGGCGGGCGCCGGGCGCTGGGAGGTCAAGGAGGCGCTGGAGGGCCCGGCGCTGGGCATCTACGACGGCGCCAAGTTCGAGGGCGTGCGGGGGCGGCTGAACCGCGGCGACGTGCTGATGCTGTGCACCGACGGCATGGTGGAGGCGCCCGGGCGGGACCTCTCGGAGGGCATGGACCGGCTGATGGGCGAGGCGGACCGGCTGGTGCCGGGCGGCCCGGGAGCGGTCGGCGGCGCGGCCTCCCGGCTGATCGAGACGGTCGCCCGGGACATCAACGACGACCGCGCGGTGCTGCTGTTCTGGCGCGACTGAGCGGCGGGCGACGGGCCCGCCGGGGCCCCGGCACGGCGGCGGGGCGGGGGCACGTGCCGGTGGCAGCCGCTGTCAAGCCCCGGAGCTGATCTT
The DNA here is from genome assembly GCF_042749955.1 of Kitasatospora sp. NPDC059462. Taxonomy (NCBI): domain Bacteria; kingdom Bacillati; phylum Actinomycetota; class Actinomycetes; order Kitasatosporales; family Streptomycetaceae; genus Kitasatospora; species Kitasatospora sp. NPDC059462. Next base: position 1,741 of record NZ_JBHYUU010000376.1, read on the forward strand.
CAGCCAATTCCGGTGCCCTGCAAGCAGAGCGGACCTGCCGGTTCCGGTCCGGCCCGCCGAACGTTTCCCGGCCGCTCAGCGGCACCCCGCCGACGATTCGCCGGGATGTCCCGGCTATCGTCCCGGTCGGCGGAAACTCGTCTCGCATCGCGGGATATCGGCGTTCGACCGACTGTCAGACCTTTACGCAATCGGCATGGTCGACCACACTGAGTCCGGGCGGGACTGTTCAGGATTCGGGGGATGGGGGGCGTCACATGCGGCACGACGGACACCGTGCGGCCGTACCGGGCGGCCTTCTCTCCGGCCTCGACGTGCCGGACGAACTGCCGTTCCGCCTCGGGACCGTCGGACAGGCCGGGGTCCGGCTTCGCAGGGGTCGTCCGCCGGTGGCGCCCCGCTATGAAAGAACGAGGAAGTGAGTCCGGGTGGCACTCTCCGTCTCCGCGCTGGTCCTGTTCGGCATCATCTGCTTCATCTTCATCCGCCAGAAGCAGCTGAAGGTCGGGCACTTCATCCTGGCCGCGCTGTTCGGCTTCATGCTCAACCAGAGCACGGCGGCCAAGCCGATCCAGGACTTCCTGAGCCAGATCGCCAAGTCCATCTCGAACATCGCCAGCTGACCCCCGGACCGCCGGCCCGCCACGGCCGGTGCTCCGTCACCGGTCGGCGCGCCTCGCCTGACGCCACCGGGCGAACAGGCCTCGCG
>NZ_JBHYUU010000377.1:0-2423 GCF_042749955.1 Kitasatospora sp. NPDC059462
GGGACCGGCGGTCGCGGCGCGTCCGGGGCGGGCGGGTCAGCCGCGCACCACGGCCTCGAAGGCGTGCAGGTACGGGTTGACCGGGCGGACCTCGCGGACGTCGAGCCCGGCTTCGGTCATCAGCCGGACCATGCTCGTCTCGGAGTGCTTGGCCCCGCCGACGTTGAGCATCAGCATGAGGTCCATGGCGGTGGTGAACCGCATCGAGGGGCTGTCGTCGACGAGGTTCTCGACCACCACGACCCGGGCGCCCGGGCGGGCGGCGGCGACCACGTTCGCCAGGGTGCGGCGGGTGCTCCCGTCGTCCCACTCCAGGATGTTCTTGATGATGTAGAGGTCCGCGGCCACCGGGATGTCCTCCCGGCAGTCGCCGGGGACCAGCCGGGCCCGGTCGGCGAACGCGCCGCCGTCGCGCAGCCGGGGGTCGGCACCGGCCACCACCTTGGGCAGGTCGAGCAGGGTGCCGTGCAGCGCCGGGTGCTTCTCCAGCAGGCTGGCGAGCACATGGCCCTGGCCGCCGCCGATGTCGGCCACCGAGCCGATGCCGGTGAGGTCGAGGTAGCCGGCGAAGTCGGCGGCGGACTGCCGGCTGGAGGTGGTCATCGCCTTGTCGAAGACCTTGGCGGACTCGCCCCCGTCGCTGTGCAGGTAGTCGAAGAACTCCTTGCCGAACAGCTCGGGGAAGACGTTGCGGCCCGAGCGCACCGCCTCGTCCAGCTTCGGCCAGGCCTCCCACGTCCACGGCTCGGTGCACCACAGGGAGATGTAGCGCAGGCTGTTCGGGGCGTCCTCGCGCAGCAGCCGGGACATCTCGGTGTGGGCGAAGCGGTCGCCGTCGAGCTCCTCGAAGATGCCGTAGCAGGTGAGGGCGCGCAGCAGGCGGCGCAGCTGCCGGGGTTCGGTGCCGAGGTCGGCGGCGAGGTCGGTGACGGTGGCGGGGGTGTCGCCGAGCGCGTCGGCGGCACCGAGCCGGGCGGCCGCGCGGACGGCGGCGGCGCAGGCGGCGCCGAAGACGAGCTCCCGCAGGCGCATGGCGGCCTGCGGGGTGGTGGCGGGTGCGGTGGTCATGGACCGTTTCTCTGCTTTCTGCGGGAACGGGATGGCGCGGGGCTTCGGGGTGCTGGGGGCGGGCGGACCGGTCAGCAGTGGCCGGCCGGCTCGGAGACCGCGCACTGGTTGCGGGCGAAGGCGTTGTCGGTGCCGGTGTCGCGGTCGGCGAGGTCGGCCGGGCCGTTGCCGAGCACGAGGTTGTCGGCCACGGTGTTGCGGGCGTTGGCCACGCCGACCACGCTGCGGACGAGCACGATGCCGCCGGAGAACGGTGAGGCGCCGACGTTGTCGCGGACCTCGTTCTCCGTCACGGCCGTCTCCTCGGCCCCGGTGAGGACGATGCCGGCGCCCTGGATGTGGTCCAGCCGGGGGTTGGGCGGGCAGTAGCGGTTGTTGGCGAGCACCTGGTTGCGGAAGACGGTGAGCGCGCCGGCCCGGGGCACGCCCTCGTCGCCGACGACGAAGATGCCGCCGCAGTTGCCGTGGATCCGGTTCTGCTCGATGCTCAGGTCGCGCAGCCGGCGCACGGTGACGCCGATCCGGTTGTCGGTGAGCAGGTTGCCGCTGACCAGGGTGCCGTCGGCGGAGAGGGCGCCGCCCTCGCTGTCCACGGTGTTGGCGAGGAAGACGCCGGACTGGCCGTTGCGGGCGGACTCGTTGGCGGTGATCACGCCCCGGGTGGACTTCTCCTGGCTGATGCCCTGCTGGCCGTTGTCGTGGACGTAGGTGGCGCGGACGGTCAGGCCGGTGGTGCCGGTGGCGTTGATGCCGTTCTTGCGGAAGCCGGTGACGGCGAGCGCCTCGACGGTGACGCCCTCCAGCGGGCGGTCGTCGGTGCCGGCCACGCAGAGGCCGTGCCCGGCGGCGGAGCAGGCGGCGGCCAGGTCGGCGGCGGTGGCGGGAGCGGCGGCGGTGGTGGCCGCGGCGGGCGCGGCGGGCGCGGCGGCGGTGGCCGGGGCCGCCGCCTCGGCGGGACGGATCACGCTCTCCGGGCCGGCGCCGCGCAGGGTGACGCCGGGTGTGGTGATCCGGACGCTGCCCCGGTACTCGCCGGGCAGCAGCTGCACGACGTCGCCCGGCCGGGCGGCGTCGAGGGCCTGCTGGATCGATCCTCCGGGTGGCACCACCTGCAGTTCCCCGTCGGCGTGCGCGGGCGCGGCGCCGACGGCGGTGAGGACGGTGGTCAGGGCGGTCGTGGCGGCGGCGGTGGCCGCGGCGAGGTGGTGGACCCGTCGCGTGGGCATGAGTGATGACCTCTTTCTGGCACGCCGCCGCGTGGGAGCCCCGACGCGCTCGTGGGGGCCATCGGCACGGTGACGCAAGGTGAGCGGGGGATGACGGCCGGTGGGTGTCGGCCGAATCGACGCTAGGGG
>NZ_JBHYUU010000378.1:0-2382 GCF_042749955.1 Kitasatospora sp. NPDC059462
GGGTCCGGGGCGGGGGGGGGCGGGGTTTAACCCCCCGCCCCGCCCCCCCCTGCCGCCCCGCCGGGGGAACGTCAGGCGGTGGTGGTGGCCGGCAGGCCGATCGGGTTGATCGGGGGCAGTGCGGTGCGACAGAGGGCCGAGATCGGCTTGAGGGCGGCGGCGAGCCGGTCGAGGTCGGCGCGCGGGTGGTCCTCCCAGACCCGGGCGGCGGCGAGGTCGGTGGCCGCCTCCAGGGACTGGTGGCGGATGCGTCCGCACTCGGTGATGGTGCCGCGTTCGGTGAGCCAGCCGCGTTCGGTCAGCCGGGCCGTCGCCGCGTCCCACTCGTCGTCGGTCCAGCCGCGGAACGGCTGCAGGGCCTCGCGCCGCACGTCCAGGGCGCACCGGACCACCAGCGCCTCGCAGCCGTCGAGACCCGCCGAGATCAGGGCGGCGATGTGGCCGTCGCCGCGGTGCTCGCGCATCACGGTGGCGGCCTGCCAGAGCCGGCCGTGCAGGTCGGCCGGGCGGGGGAGGGCGGCGTTGGCGGAGGCCAGGACCCGGCCGGCGCAGTCCAGCCGGGTGACGGCGTCCTCCAGGAGGTCGGTCGCCAGTTCGATCAGTGCCGGGTCGACGTGCTCCAGCAGCCGCTGCAGCGCCGCCGAGGCGCCGGCGGCCCGGGCGGCGAGCGCGGTCTCCGGGTCGGCCAGCTTCCAGGTCGCGGGCAGCGCGCGCTCGATCGGGGCGGGAGCGAAGTTGAAGAACGCGGCGATCACCGGCGTCGCGTCCACCGGGCCGAGCGGGGCCGCGCGGCCGGCGAAGTAGCTGCGCGCCGCGCCGCGCAGGCCGACCGCCTCGAACGCGCCGAGGCCCTCCGGGGTGAAGTAGGTGACGGCGTGCACGGGCTCGAAGAGCCACCACAGGGCCCGGGCGGGGTGGACGAGATCGGCCAAAGGAGGACCTTCCTCGGGAGGGAGCGGGTACGCCGCACAGGTGTTCTCTTGATTAGTGGTCGTACTGGCTGATGACCACGGCGGCGGTCACGATAACCCCGCCCGGGGTGTGATGACGGTCACGCGGAGGTCTCGGTGGTGACACGCGGCCGACGACGCACGAGATGATGGCCGGGATGCGCCCCGCGCGCGTCCGATCCCTCGGAAGACGGCACGAAGGCAAGAAGAGGTAACAGGCCCCATGGCGCAGATCAACCCCAGCATCCTGTCCGCGGACTTCGCCCGGCTCGCCCAGGAGGCCGAGGCCGTGCGGGGCTCGGACTGGCTGCACGTCGACGTGATGGACAACCACTTCGTGCCCAACCTGACGCTCGGCGTCCCGGTCGTCGAATCGCTGGCCCGGGCCACCACCACCCCGCTCGACTGCCACCTGATGATCGAGGACCCGGACCGCTGGGCCCCCCAGTACGTCGAGGCGGGCGCCGGCTCGGTCACCTTCCACGTCGAGGCCGCCGCCGCGCCCGTCCGGCTGGCCCGCGAGATCCGGGCCAAGGGCGCCCGCGCCTCGATGGCGCTCAAGCCGGCCACGCCGATCGAGCCCTACGAGGACCTGCTGCCCGAGCTGGACATGCTGCTGATCATGACTGTCGAGCCGGGCTTCGGCGGCCAGGCGTTCCTGGACATCATGCTGCCGAAGATCCGCCGGACCAGGCAGCTGATCGCCAAGCACGGCCTTGAGCTGTGGCTCCAGGTCGACGGCGGCGTCTCGGCGAGCACCATCGAGCGCTGCGCCGAGGCCGGCGCGGACGTCTTCGTCGCCGGTTCGGCGGTGTACGGCGCCGAGGACCCGGCCGAGGCGGTCGCCAAGCTGCGCACCCTCGCCGAGGGCGCGAGCGCCGACGCCTGGTGGGCCTGCGGGCACTGAGCCCCCGGCCGGCCGGTCCCGGGTGGCCCGTCCCGGGTGGAGGATCGCCGCGCCCTGACGGAGGATCGTGGCGACGACCCCTCCGGCCGGGGCGGCGGCCCCCCCCGCCCCCTCCCGGCCCCCTGCGCACGGCGGTGACCGCCCCATGAGCAACCTCGACGCCAAGCCCGCCCCGACCACCTGCGGCGGCGAGCGCGGCACCGGCCCGGTCCGTGACCTGCTGGCCGCCCGCCGGGTGCCCCTCGGCGAGAGCACCGTCGTCCGCCGCCTCCTCCCGAACCTGGGGCGGCGGATGGTGGGGGCGTGGTGCTTCGTGGACCACTACGGCCCGGACGACATCGCGGACGAGCCGGGCATGCAGGTGCCCCCGCACCCGCACATGGGCCTGCAGACGGTCAGCTGGCTGCACGCGGGCGAGGTCCTGCACCGCGACAGCCTCGGCAGCCTGCAGACCGTGCGCCCGCGCGAGCTGGGCCTGATGACCTCCGGCCGGGCGATCTCCCACTCCGAGGAGTCCCCCCGCCC
>NZ_JBHYUU010000379.1:0-2347 GCF_042749955.1 Kitasatospora sp. NPDC059462
GGGATCGGGGTGGACGCCGGGCCGTGGCTGCTCGTACAGCAGCCAGAACAGCAAAGAAGGCCTCCGGGGTTGCACCCCCGGAGGCCTTGGCCGGTCGCGCACCACCACCCGCTAAGACGAGAGGAACACGATCGTGGGCCCCATCATGGCACTCTCCGCCCGCATCCCGAAGACCGCCGTCCCCGACCTGGACGAGTTGTATGGCCGGTACGCCGGCCGCCTGCTCGTGGCTGCCGCCGAGCAGCTCGCCGACATCAGCCCGGCCGCCGCGGACCTGGACGAGGACCTGGCCGACGCCGTTTGGGACGACGTCGCCGCCGGCCTCTACCCCGACGACACCCGCGGCCTCGAGGGCCTGCTCGTGCTGCTGGCCGAGAAGGTCCGCCGGGTCCGCGCCCGCTCGGTGGCCGCGAGCGAGGCGGTCCGGTCGGTCGTGATCGACCTGGACGACCTCGCCGACACCGAGCCCGCCTCCACCGGCGTCGTGCGGCCGCTGCCGGTCACCGTCTCCGCCGCCGTCACCGCCCTCCGCGTGCTCCCCCTGGCCGGCTGACCCCGATGAGCAGCCAGCACCTCGGCGACCAGGAGGTCGCCCGCCGCATCGCCGCCGCCAACGCGGCCGCCGCGGCCGCCGAGCGCGCCCGCCAGGAGGCCGACCAGCTCCGCCAGCAGCAGGGAGGCACCAAGTGACCCGCACCGACCCCGCCCTGTGCCGCTCCTACGGCGGCGGCGGAACCCCCGGCACTCCCGCCCCGAAGGACGGCCCGGTCACCTCGAAGGGCAGCGGCAAGTGAGCAGCCCGGAGGACCAGGCCTGGACGCGGCAGATGGACGAGCTGCTGCGCCGGGCCCGCGAGATGCGCGCGAAGGCGCAGGCCGAGAAGGCCGCCAAGAAGTAGCAGCCACCACCCGAGACGAGAGGGATTCGCCGGTGATGACGACCGAGGAGTACGCCGCCTGGCAGGCCGGGCTGGACCAGATGCACCGCGACTACGAGGCCGCCGACTACGCCGAGTACGTCGCCTACATGGGCCTGCTCGACGCGCGTGACATCGCCGTCTGGGCCGACCCGCTCCTGGAGCAGCCCGTCACCGACGGCGCGCTCCTGGAGCAGCGGCACGTCCTGGCCGAGGCCGCGCACCCGGACCAGGTCGAGGCGCTGCGGCGCCTCGCCGCCCTGGCCTGACCGCCGCCGGTTGCTGTCGTTCGCCGCCGCGCCGAGCGCCCGGGTAGGTCAGCGGGGCGGGGTCCCAGCTGCTGTAGTCGCTGTCGGAGCCGACGACCCACGCGGGGTCGAGGCCGGCCTTCTCGGCGGCCTCGATCCTGGTCAGGCTGCCGTGCAGGTAGGCGGCGTGGACGTCCGCGATACCGCGGGCCTTGCGGTCCCATGCCGTCGCCGCCGCGAGCGCCGTGTCCTGCGCGGTGATCAGCCGGTAGACGGTGGAGCGCCACTGGGTGTCGGGGGTGGAGGCCAGGGAGGCGGCCAAGTCGTCCATCTCCTGGCGGGCCCGGGTGTAGGCGGTCCACCGGCCGGTGCAGCCGGTGGCGGCGATCTGCAGGTCCAGGACGTACCGGGCGTTGCGCCACAGGCTGCGGGCCTCGTCGTACTCGGCGGCGAGCAGCTGGCGGCCGGCCGGGGAGAGCGCCCGGTCGTGCCAGTGGTCGGCGGGCAGGGCGGGCTCGTCCTCGTCACCGGTGAACGGCACGAAGACCAAAACCAGGTTGCCGAACTCCGTCGGCGCCGTGCCCCGGTAGTGCGGGTGGTGGCGGCCCTCCAGCTCGGCGCAGGCCTGCTGATGGTCGTCGGGGCTGATCACGAACATGCTGTCCTCCCGGACGTGCTGGGTGTGGAGAAGGCCGCCGCGCCCCGCCACCCGGCAGGGGCCGGAGGCGGGGCGCGACGGCCTCTAGGACGGACGGTCGTGGCGCTGGTCAGAGCAGGTCGAGCGGGATGCTGCTGACCGACCGGCCGTCGATGACGGTGGTGACGCTGCCGCGCTCGACGTAGCTGCCGTCGCCGTGGACGTGCACGCCGCCGGTCCGCAGGTCGTTGTACTGCGTGCTGGCGCCAACGTTGATCGGCCCGGACGCGCTACCGATCTGCACGGCGATCCCGTTCACCATCGAGTCGGTGACGCTGTTGCTGGTGTCCTGCTGCGCCATGGTGTGTGCCTCCTCTGTGGGGGCCGGGACGGTCCCGGCCGATCGGTGCGCGGTAGTCGGGCACCGACGAACACCCCCGCGGGCCGGGGGCCCCCGGCCCCGCCCCCGCCGCGCCCGGCGCCCCCGCGACCCCCCAGTCCGCGCGGCACCCGCCCGACCATAAAATCAAACCAACACCACACCAA
>NZ_JBHYUU010000380.1:0-2318 GCF_042749955.1 Kitasatospora sp. NPDC059462
GGCCACCACGGTCGTCACGGTCACGGTTGAAGCCACCACGGTCACGGTCACCGAACGAACGGCCACCGCGCTCGTCACGGTCACGGCCGAAGGAACGGCCGCCGCGCTCGTCACGGTCACGGTTGAACGGGCGGTCGCCGCGGTCGCCGCGGTCACGGTTGAACGACGGACGCTCGGTGCGCGCCTCGCGGTACGACGGGGTGCGCTCCTCGGTCACCGCGGCCGGCTCGGCGGCGGCCGCCGGGGCGGCGGTCTCGTCGGCGGCGGCACCCTCGGCCGTCCCGGCCTCGGCGGCCGGGGCCTCGTCCTCGATGCCCAGCTCGGCGCGCTCGCGCGCGGCCCGCGCGGCCAGGCGGTCGGCCTCGTCGCGCAGCTCGCCGGCGCGGCGCTGGGCGCGCTCCAGCTGGCGGGTCATGTCGGCGACCTCGCGCTCGGCGGCGCCGGCGATGTTGGCCGCGCTCTCCGCCTGGACCTCGACCAGCGAGCGGGCGCCGGTGATCCGGGCCACCTCGGCGTCGAAGGCGTGGTCGAGGATGTGGCGGCTGGCCTCCACGCCCGCGTCCTCCATCAGGCGGAAGACGCCGCGGCGCTGGTGCGGCAGCACCAGGGTGACGACGGTGCCGGAGCGGCCGGCCCGGGCGGTGCGGCCGGAGCGGTGCAGGTAGTCCTTGTGGTCGCCGGCCGGGTCGACGTTGAGCACCAGGTCGATGCCGTCGACGTGGATGCCGCGGGCGGCGACGTCGGTGGCGACGACGACGTTGACGTAGCCGTCCTTGAAGTCGCCGAGCACCCGGGTGCGGGCGCCCTGGGTCATGCCGCCGTGCAGCGCGTCGGCCTTCACGCCGGCCTCGACGAGCTGCTCGGCGACGCGGTCGGCGCCCATCTGGGTGCGGACGAAGATGATCGTGCGGCCCTTGCGGGCGGCGATCGCGTTGGTGATCGGCGCCTTGTCCTTGGGCTTCACCACGAGGATGTGGTGGGTCATGGTGGTGACGGCACCGGCCGACGGGTCGACCTCGTGGGTGACCGGGCTGTTCAGGTAGCGCTTCACCAGGGTGTCGATCTCGTTCTCCAGGGTGGCGGAGAACAGCAGGCGCTGGCCGCCGGCCGGCACCTGGTCGAGGATCTCGGTGACCTCGGGCAGGAAGCCCATGTCGGCCATCTGGTCGGCCTCGTCGAGGACGGCGACCTGGACGTCGTCGAGCTTGGCCGAGCCGCGGTTGATCAGGTCGCGCAGGCGGCCCGGGGTGGCGACCAGGACGTCGACGCCGCGCTCCAGCGCGTAGATCTGGTTCGACATCGAGGTACCGCCGCAGACGACCTTGAGGCGCTGGCCGAGCACCGAGCCGAACGGCTCCAGGGCGTCGGCGACCTGCATGGCCAGCTCGCGGGTCGGGACCAGGATCAGGCCGCGCGGGTGCTTGGCGCGGGTGCGCTCGCCGTCGGCGAGGCGGGTCAGCAGCGGCAGGCCGAAGCTGAGGGTCTTGCCGGAGCCGGTGCGGCCGCGGCCGAGCACGTCCTTGCCGGCCAGGGCGTCCGGGATGGTCGCGGCCTGGATCGGGAACGGGGTGGTGACGCCACGCTTGGCGAGGGCGCGGACGACCTCGTCCGGCAGGCCCAGGTCGCCGAAGGTGATGGTCGGCTCGGCGTCGGCCTCGGCGGCCTCGTCGGCCGCGTCCTCGGCGTCGACGTCGGCGGCCTCGGCGTCGGTGGCCTCGGCGGCGGTGTCGGTGTCCTCGACGGCGTCGACGGCGGCGATCAGCTCGGCGTCGGCCTCGGCGGGAACGGTGGTGGTGGCATCGGCGGCGGACTCGCTCGCGGGCATGGCGAAGCGGGCGTCGTCAACGAGAGACATGCAAAACCTTCCGGAAGTGGCACGCGCCAAAGTCCGGGGTTCTGTTTCACAACCGCCTCTATGCGGTCAGCCACGGATCGCCGGAACGCGCCAAGGGCGCCAGATGGGAGTAGGGCGCCAGTCAAATGGATCAAACGAACGATCTACCACCATAGACGAGCCTGGGGATCGGAGGCAAATGCCCTGGCCAGGCTGCGGATCGGCGCTCAGTGGCCGCCCGACGCACCCGAGCTGGGGGGCGCGGTGGTGCTCGGGGCGGGGGTGGGCTCCGGAGCCGTGGTGGCGGTCGGGGCGGGGGTGGTGTGGCCGGGTTCCGGGGAGGACGGGCGCCCGGTCGGGCTGGCCGCCGGGGCGGGCGCCGTCGTGCCGCCGGGGCCTCCCCCGGTGCCGCCCGTGGTGGCCCCGGCGCCGCCGGACGGGTGGCCGCTGCCGCCCGCGCCGCCGCCGCTGCCCGCCGCACCCC
>NZ_JBHYUU010000381.1:0-2247 GCF_042749955.1 Kitasatospora sp. NPDC059462
GGAGGGGGCCGGCGGTCGCGGCGACGCCGGAGCCGCTCACGCCGGGCGCGAGGACTCCAGGTGCGCGAAGACCACCACGTTGTCGAGGTAGTCCCGGCGCTTCTTGTCGTAGGTGCCGCCGCAGGTGATCAGCCGCAGCTGCGCGTCGGGCGTCCTCCCGTAGACCCGCTGGTCGGGGAAGGCGTCCTTGGCGAAGGTCTCCACGGCGTCGACCGCGAACACGGCGACGGTGCCGTCGGCCCGCTGGACCTCCACCTTGTTGCCCGGCAGCATCAGGCTGAGCAGCAGGAACACCGCCGGTCCCTTGGTGGTGTCGACGTGCCCGGCGACCACCGCGGCGCCGCGCTCGCCGGGCGAGACGCCGTCGCGGTACCAGCCGACCAGGTTCTTGTCGTCCGGCGGCGGGGCGTCGAGCTGTCCGGCGGGGTTCAGGGCCAGCTCGGTGAAGGGGGCGTCCACGTTGATCTGCGGGATGCGCAGCCTGGTCGGCTTGGCGCGCTTCAGCGGCGGGGCCGCCTCGACCGGTGCGGCGGGCGCGCCCGCGCCCGGGGGGGCGGCACCGCCCGGCACGGCTGCGGCGGTGGCCGCCGGGGGAGCGGCCTGCCCCGGCACGGAACCGTCCGCCGGCACGGTGTCCACCGAGTTGTAGATCAGCAGCAGACCGACCGCCGCCGCGCCCATGCCCGCGCGCAGCAGCCGGGAGGTACCGGGGACCGGACCGGCCATCGTCGCTCGTACTCCTCTCCGCGGCCCGCCCCGCGCAGGCGCGGGCCCGACACGGCGAAGCGCCGCCCCGCGCGCCTCCGGAGGGGAGGCGGCGGGAACGGCGCGGGGTCAGATGGCGGCGCCGGCGGTCCGGCGGCCACGGCGCAGCGCGACCGCGCCGGCCCCCAGGCCGCCGAGCAGCAGGACCGCGCCGGAGGCGAGGCCGCCGCCGGAGAGCGCGAGCCCGCCGCCGCCGGTGTGCACGCCGCCGTGCGGGGCCTTCTCCTCGCCCTTGCCCTCGTAGCCCTTGCCTTCGGAACCCTTGCCCTCCGAGCCCTTGCCCTCGGACGCCTTCTGCTCCTCGGTACCGGAGGAGCTCTTCTGCTTCTCCTCCCAGGTCTTCTGGCCCTCGGGGCTGGCGGCCTTCTCCTGCTTCTCCTGCCAGGTCAGGTTCTTGCCCTGGTCGGAGGCGCCATCGGCGTAGGCGAGCGGGGCACCGACGGTGAGGGCCGCGGCGACGGCGGCCCCGGTGAGCAGCGTGCGTGCAGAACGCATGATGATGATCCTTCCGGCGCGGAACCCGCGATCGCCGACACGTCGTCGGCCAGGGGACTCACGGGCGGGCGCCTGATCCAACGTCAACCACGGTGGCGGCGGGTGCCACCGGAGGGCGGCAGCGGCGGCCCGGCGGATGAGCCCTTCGGGTGGAAGTCCCGGGCGTGTTCACCCGAGTGCCCTGGGCGGTCCGGGTGACGTCCGCGCGCGGGGGAGCGGAGTACGCGGGGACCGGGTGGGAACACTTGGCGCATGGTCGAGATCACGAGGGACGTCCGGGAACGGATCACGGCGGGGAACATCTGGTACGTCGGCACGGTCAACGCCGACGGGTCCCCGCACGTGAGCCCGATGTGGGTGGGGCTGGAGGGGGACCTGCTGCTGTTCAACACCTCCGTCGGGCGGGTCAAGGAACGGAACCTGCGGCGGGACCCGCGGGTCTGCCTCTCGCTGGCCGGTCCCGCCGACCCGTACGACCGGGTGCAGATCCGGGGGCGGGCGGTGCGCTTCGTCGAGGGCGAGGAGGCCGAACGGAACATGGACCGGCTGGCCCGCACCTACCTCGGCGTCGAGCGGTACGGGTGGGGGATCCCCGGGGAGCGCCGGGTGGTCGTGCTGATCGAGCCGACCAGGATCAGCCGGGTGCGGGGGATCGAGCCGCTGCCGCCGGGCGTGCCCGGAGCCGCCGCGCCGGACAGCACCTGAGCGGTCCCGAGCGGTCGCCCCGGGGGACCGCCCGCCGGCAGGCGCGTCTATCTTGAGGGTCCACGGACACGAGAGGGGCGGGACATGGGCACGGCCGGTCGGAAGGTGGCCGCCGCGGCGGCGACGGGAGTGCTGCTGGCGGCGGTGGCGGCGTGCGGCTCGGGGGGCTCGGCGCACTCCGGGGACGCGGCGAAGGGCGCGGCGGGAGCGTCGGCGAGCCCGGCGGCGACGGCCGGCGCGGCCACCGCCGCCGCACCCGCCGGCACTCCCGCGCCCCCGGAC
>NZ_JBHYUU010000382.1:0-2227 GCF_042749955.1 Kitasatospora sp. NPDC059462
TGTCCGCGATCTCCCAACCGTGACCCTCTAACGGTCGATGAAAAGTGACCCCTTCCGTGGTCAGGTGATCAGGCTGGCTCCGTGGGGAGTCAGGAGGAAGAGGTGATTGGCGTGGAGGACTGGGCGGAGATCCGGCGGCTCCACCGCTCGGAGGGCATGTCGATCAAGGGGATCGCGCGGCATCTGGGGATCGCGCGCAATACGGTGCGGCGGGCTGTGGCCAGTGACGACCCGCCGAAGTACCGGCGGGCATCGAAGGGCTCGATCGTGGACCCGGTGGAGCCGGCGATCCGGGAGCTGCTGGCGGAGTACCCGCGGATGCCGGCCACCGTGATCGCCGAGCGGATCGGCTGGGAGCGGTCGCTGTCGGTGCTGAAGCGGCGGGTGGCCGAGCTGAGGCCGGTCTATCTCCCGGCGGATCCGGTGTCCAGGACCGCGTATCGGCCCGGCGAACTGGCCCAGTGCGACCTGTGGTTCCCGCCGGTGGACATCCCGCTGGGGTTCGGGCAGACCGGCCGGCCGCCGGTGCTGGTCATGGTGTCGGGCTATTCGCGGGTGATCACCGCACGGATGATCCCCACGAGGCAGGCCGCCGACCTGGTCGCCGGGCACTGGGACCTGCTGTCCGGCTGGAACGCAGTGCCGAAGGGGCTGGTTTGGGACAACGAGCCCGCCATCGGCCGCCGGCGCGAGGGCAAGGCGGTGCTGAGCACGGAGTTCGCCGCACTCGCCGGGCTACTGGCCTGCAAGGTGATCCTCTGCCGGCCCCGCGACCCCGAGGCCAAGGGCCTGGTCGAGCGCGCGAACGGCTATCTGGAGACCTCGTTCCTGCCCGGGCGCGTCTTCAGCTCCCCGGCGGACTTCAACGCCCAGCTGACCGCATGGCTGGAGATCGCCAACCGGAGGGTCCACCGGGCGCTGGACGCGCGCCCGGCCGAGCGGTGGGAGGCGGACCGGGCCGCGATGCTGCCGCTGCCGCCGACCGCGCCCCCACGCTGGTGGCAGACCTCGGTGCGGCTCGGGCGGGACCACTACATCCGGCTGGACACCTGCGACTACTCGATCCATCCGTCTGCGATCGGCCGGATCGTGCGCGTCGAGGCGGACACCGACTCGGTGCGGGCCTACCTCGATGGCCGCCTCGTCGCCGATCACGCCCGCTGCTGGGCCCGTCACCAAAGTCTGACCGACCCCGCCCACGCTGATGAGGCCGCGCTGATGCGCGAGGGGCACCGGCTCGCGCTGGCCCATGGCGTCTCGGCTGCGGCGGTGGACGTCGAAGAACGCGAACTTCCCTCCTACGACCGGGTGTTCCGCCTGATCGAGGGCGGCGCCGGAGCGGAGGGGTGAACCATGACCGCCCGACGCGTCGCCCAGGCCAAGCCCTCCGCACGCGACTTGAAGGCTGAACTGGCCTTCCTCACGCGGGCGTTGAAAGCGCCGAACCTGCTGGACGCGGCCGATCGACTGGCCGAACGGGCCGCTGTCGAGTCCTGGACCCATCAGGAGTATCTGGCCGCCTGCCTGCAGCGCGAGGTCGCCGCCCGCGAGAGCCACGGCGGCGAGGGCCGCATCCGAGCCGCCCGCTTCCCCGCCCGAAAGTCCTTGGAGGAGTTCGACTTCACCCACCTGCGCGGTCTCAAGCGCGAGGCCGTCACGCACCTGGGCACCCTGGACTTCGTCGCCGCGAAGGAGAACGTGGTCTTCCTCGGGCCGCCCGGCACGGGCAAGACCCATCTGGCCATCGCGTTGGGCATCCGGGCTTGCCAGGCCGGCCACCGGGTCGCGTTCGCCACCGCCGCACAGTGGGTCGACCGCCTGGCCGAGGCCCACACCACCGGCAAGCTCCAGGACGAGCTCACCAAGCTCGCCCGCATCCCCGTTCTGATCATTGACGAGGTCGGCTACATCCCCTTCGAACCGGAGGCCGCGAACCTGTTCTTCCAGCTGATCTCCGGCCGCTACGAACGCGCCTCCGTGATCGTGACCAGCAACAAGGCCTTCGGCCGCTGGGGAGAGACCTTCGGCGACGACACCGTCGCCGCCGCCATGATCGACCGTCTCGTTCACCACGCCGACGTGCTCTCCTTGAAGGGAGACTCCTATCGTCTGAAGGACCGCGACATTGGCCGCACCCCCTCAGCGGCGGCCTAGACAGCCGCAAACAAGTCAAAAGGGGTCAGGATTGACCGACCCGAAAGGGGTCCAGGTTCAGCGACCGCCGACA
>NZ_JBHYUU010000383.1:0-2191 GCF_042749955.1 Kitasatospora sp. NPDC059462
TGGGGACGATGACGAGGCGGCCGCCGTGGAGGAGGGGGCCCCACATTTCCCAGACGGAGTAGTCGAAGGCGTAGGTGTGGAAGAGGGTCCAGACGTCGGTGTGGGTGAAGGTGAGTTCGTGGGCGGCGCGGCGCATCATTTGCCAGATGTTGGCGTGGGCGAGGGTGACGCCCTTGGGTGTGCCGGTGGAGCCGGAGGTGTAGATGACGTAGATCAGGTTGTCCGGGCGGACGTCGACGGTGGGGTTGGTGGCCGGCCGGGCGTTGATGAGCGCGGCGTCCTGGTCGTCGTCGAGGACGATCGTGTGGCCGTGGTGGATGCTCGCGATGAGGTCGGTGTGCTGGTGCTGGGTGATCGCGATGGCGGCGCGGGCGTCGCCGAGGATGTAGCCGAGGCGCTCGACCGGGTTGGAGGGGTCGAGGGGGAGGTAGCCGGCGCCGGACTTGAGGACGCCGAGCAGGGTGGGGATGAGGTTGATGCTGCGTTCGAGGCAGACCGCGACGAGGGTCTCGGGCGTGGCGCCCTGCTCGATCAGGTGGTGGGCGATCTTGTTCGCGCGCTCGTTGAGCTCGCGGTAGGTGAGGTGGGTGCCCTCGTAGGTCAGCGCGAGGGCGTCGGGGGTGGCGGCGGCCTGGCGTTCGAAGGCGTGGTGGACGCACTCCTCGCCGGTGATGACGTGGGCGGGGTTCCACTCCTCCAGCAGCTGGGCGGTCTCCGTCTCGGGCAGGTAGGTCGCGCGGGCGTCACCGGACGGGTCGGCGGCCATCGCCTCCAGCACCCGCCGGTACATCTGCGCCAGCCGGTCCATGTTCTCGGCGCTCAGCACCTGGTAGGTGCTGGTGAGGGCGACGCGCCCGGCACCTGCGCTGACGAGGAAGCCGAACTCGGTCGGAGCGTCGTGGAAGGTCCCGCCGGAATCGACACGTTCCCGGTCGACCTGGTGGAAGTCCTGGTAGTCGAACAGGATCGTGAGGAGCCGCTCGGTCGAGCCGGAGTCCCGCTGGATGGCGGGGAGCGGGTAGCGGCGGTGGCCCCAGATGGCGGTTTCCTGGTCGAAGACCTGCTCGACCAGCTCGCGCCAGGTGCGGGCGCTGCGGTCCATCGGGAACGGCACGGTGTTGAGGTGCATGCCGAGCACGCGGTCGCCGTCCGTGGCCTCCAGGCGGCCGTGGGCCACCAGACCGGTGTGGAACGCCGGCTCCGTCGTCAGCATGCCGAGGACCTTGACGTGCGCCGCGAGCAGCACGCTCTTCAGCGACGTCCGGGCGGCCGCCGCCAGGGCTCGCAGCCCCGGCTCCAGCTCCTGGAGGGAGATCTGGGCGCCGTGGTGCTGAGTACCACCCTCCCCGGCCCACGAGGCCGGAACGGACACCGGGATGTGGGTGTCGGTGATGTGCTGCCAGTAGGCGCGGTCGTCCTCGTTGTCGAGGGATTCCAGCTCGGCCGCGATGAAGTCGGCGTAGCGGACGGCCGGCGGCTGCGGGAGTGTGAGGGGCACCTCGTCGCGGATGGAGCGGTAGGCCTCCAGCAGCTCCATCAGGAGGGTGTGGTAGCTCCAGCCCTCGGTGATGGCGTGGTTCTGAGTGAACGTCAGACGCCAGGAGTGGTCGGACTCCAGGTGAACGTTGAGGCGGATCAGGGGCGCGGTGGTGAGGTCGAACAGGGTGGCGCGTTCCTGGTGGAGGAGTTCGATCTCGTTGGCGCGCTGGTCGTCGGCGGTGAGGTCGCGCAGGTCGTGGATGCTGAGCGGGATCTCCGCCTCGGCGTGCACCAGCTGGAGCGGCTGCGAGTAGCCGGTGAGGTGCATGGAGGTGCGGAGCATGTCGTGACGGGTCGAGACCAGGCGGACGGCCTCGCGCAGGGCGGCCTCGGAGAAGGGCTGCTCGTCCGGGATCCGGAACGTGTTGAGGTTGTGGTAGGTGTTGCGGCCGTCGCCGGCGAGCATTTCGACGAGCATGCCGGTCTGGACCTGGGACAGCGGGTAGGCGTCGACGACGTCGGCGGGGAGTAGGGCCCGGTCTTCGTCGCTGATCAGGGTGAACGGTGCGACCGGCTCGGCCGTGGCTGCGGGGGTGCTTTCGCCGGCCAGGACGGCGAGTGCGGCGATGGTGCGGTGTTGGAAGATCTGCTGGATGCTGAGGTCGTAGCCGGCCTGGCGCAGTGCGCCGGAGAGGCGGACGGCGCGGATGGA
>NZ_JBHYUU010000384.1:0-2105 GCF_042749955.1 Kitasatospora sp. NPDC059462
GCGCGAGACCGCCGCCGCGTCCGCCCAGGCCGCCGCCCCGGCCGCGGCCGCTCCCGCCGCCGGCCTCGGCGCGCCCGTCACCGGCCCGGCCGTCCCGGCCCCGCCGCGAGGAGGCACCACCATCGAGCAGAGCACCGCCGTGCCGCCCGCCGACGCGCCCGCCCACGGCAACCGGCCGTACCCGCAGGGGCCGCCCGCCGTCCCCGCGCCGTCGGCCGGCCGGTTCGGCCCGTTCCTCACCAACGGCCACGCCGGCGAGCAGCTGGCCCTGCTGGGCGAGGTCGGCGGCAAGGTCGGCACCACCCTCGACCTCGGCTTCACCGCCCACGAGCTGTGCCGGGTGCTCGTGCCCAGGGTCGCCGACTTCGCCTGCGTCGACCTCGTCGACGGCCTGATCTCCGACTCCGAGCTGCCCGAGGCCCGCCCGGACGACGACACGATGCTCCGCCGGGTCGCGCTCGTCCGCAACGAGGCCGACGGCCAGTGGGACCACGTGCTCGCCGAGGGCTCCCTGGTCGCCATGCCCCGCCGCACCCCGCCCGGCATGGCCCTCCAGCTCAACCAGCCGGTGCTGGTCCCGGTGATCGCCCGGGACGTCGCCGTCGACTACGCCGCCGCGCTCGGCGGCCCGGAGCTCGTCCCGGTGGTCTCCGGCCGCTCGATGCTGGTGGTGCCGCTCTCCGCCCGCGGCACCGTGCTCGGCATCCTCAAGCTGCTCCGGCTCCCCGACCGCGGCCCCTTCGACGAGGGCGACGCCGCCACCCTCAAGGAGCTGGCCGCCCGGGCCGCGCTGTCGCTCGACAACGCCCGGCTGCACCGGGCCGAGTCCCGGGTCGCCACCACCCTCCAGCGGTCGATGATCCCGACCCGCCCGCCGCAGATCCCCGGCGTCCAGATCGCCCACCGCTACCTGCCCGGCGACTCCCGGGCCGAGGTCGGCGGCGACTGGTTCGACGCGATCCAGCTGCCCGGCAGCCGGGTCGCCCTGGTGGTCGGCGACGTCATGGGCCACGGCCTGCACTCGGCCGCCGCGATGGGCCGCTTCCGCACCGCGATGCAGACCCTCGCCGCCCTCGACCTGCCGCCCGGCCAGCTGCTGCGCCATCTGGACAACCTGGCCCACAAGCTCGGCGACGACCACCTGGCCACCTGCCTCTACGCGGTCTACGACCCGATCAGCCGGACCTGCGAGCTGGCCAGCGCCGGCCACGTCCCGCCGGTCCTGGTCCACCCGGACGGCACCGGCGAGCTGCTGGAGATCCCGGCCGGCGCCCCGATCGGCGTGGGCGGGGTCCCGTTCGTCGCCAAGACCATCGACGTCTCGGACGGCTCGATGCTGGTGCTGTGCACCGACGGCCTGGTCGAGGTGCGGGGCGGCGACATAGGAGCCGGGCTGGCCGCGCTCTGCGGCAACCTGATCGACCCCACGCAGAGCCCCGAACAGGCCTGCGACGTGGTCCTGGACCGGTTGCACTCGGACGACCGGAAGGACGACGTCGCGCTGCTGGTGGCCCGCTTCGACGGGGTCCCGCCGAGCGAGGTCGCCACCTGGGACCTCACGGTCGACCAGCGCGAGGTCGGCCGGGCCCGCGCCCTGGTCCGCGAGCAGCTCGCCGCCTGGCACCTGGAGTCGCTCAGCGACACCGTCGTGCTGCTGGTCAGCGAGCTGGTCACGAACGCCGTCCGGGTCGCCCGCGACCGGGTCCAGCTCCAGCTGATCCGGGTCGACAAGCTGCTGGTGGAGGTGAGCGACGACAACCACAACCTGCCGTCGCTGGAGCCCGCCGAACAACTCGGCGAGACCGGCCGCGGCCTCACCCTGGTCACCAAGCTCGCCGAGCGCTGGGGCACCGCCCGCAAGGCCGTCGGCAAGGTCGTCTGGTTCGAACTGCCGCTCTGATCCCGGCCCGGGCCGCACGCCCGGGCGGGCAGACCCGCCCGGGCCCGGGAACCCCGCCCCGGGCTACGGCACCGCCGCGCCGGCCGGGGTGCGGCGGGGGGGGGGGGGGGCCGCCCCCCGCGCGGGGGGGGGGGGCGCAACCCCCGGCGCCCCCCCCCCACCCCCCCCCCCCCCCCGGCCCTCATCACCCCCCACCACCCCCCAA
>NZ_JBHYUU010000385.1:0-2064 GCF_042749955.1 Kitasatospora sp. NPDC059462
GCGCGGCCTGGTCCGCGCACCCGCCCGCCGCGCCGCGGCCCGTACCGCGGGCGCTGCGGGCGGCACCGGCTGGGCCGAGCGCACCGCCGCCCTGCCCGAGGCCGAACGCGCGCGGACCGCCGAGGAGTTGGTGCGCGGTGCGGTGGCCGCCGTGCTCGGGCACAGCGGCGCGGACACCGTCGACGCGGAGCGGTCCTTCAAGGACCTCGGGCTGGACTCGCTGACCGCCGTGGAACTGCGCAACCGGCTCAACACCGCGACCGGCCTGCGCCTGCCCACCACCGTCGTCTTCGACCAGCCGTCCCCGGCCGCGCTCGCCCGGCGCCTGCTCGCCGGCCTGGACGGCGCCGGGTCCGCGACCGGGCAGGCGTCCGTGGGGCGGGTGGTGGCGGTGGATGAGCCGGTGGCGATTGTGGGGATGGCGTGCCGGTATCCGGGTGGGGTGGGGTCGCCGGAGGAGTTGTGGCGGTTGGTGGTGGAGGGGCGGGATGCGATTTCGCCGTTTCCGTCGGATCGTGGGTGGGATCTGGAGGGGTTGTACCACCCGGATCCGGATCATCCGGGGACGTCGTATGCGCGGGAGGGCGGGTTCCTGCACCGGGCTGCCGATTTCGATGCGGAGTTCTTCGGGATCTCGCCGCGTGAGGCGGCGGCGATGGATCCGCAGCAGCGGTTGCTGCTGGAGTCGTCGTGGGAGGCGTTGGAGTCGGCGGGGATCGATCCGGCGGGGCTGCGCGGCAGCCGTACCGGCGTCTTCGCCGGGGTGATGTACAACGACTACGGCTCCCGGCTGCAGCGCGCCCCCGAGGGCTACGAGGGGTACCTGCTGACCGGCAACACCTCCAGTGTGATCTCCGGCCGGATCGCCTACACCTTCGGTCTGGAGGGCCCGGCGGTCACCGTGGACACGGCCTGCTCCTCCTCGCTGGTCGCGCTGCACCTGGCCGCCCAGGCCCTGCGCAGCGGTGAGGCGACCCTCGCCCTGGCCGGCGGCGTCACCGTGATGGCCCGGCCGGACACCTTCGTGGAGTTCAGTCGGCAGCGGGGGTTGTCGGCGGACGGGCGGTGCAGGTCGTTCGCGGCGGGTGCGGACGGGACGGGGTGGAGTGAGGGTGTCGGTGTGCTGGTGCTGGAGCGGTTGTCGGATGCCCGGCGGCTGGGGCATCGGGTGCTGGCGGTGGTGCGGGGGTCGGCGGTCAATCAGGACGGTGCGTCGAACGGTTTGACGGCGCCGAACGGTCCTTCGCAGGAGCGGGTGATCCGGGCGGCGTTGGCGTCGGCGGGGTTGGGTGCGGGGGATGTGGATGTGGTGGAGGCGCACGGGACGGGGACGCGGTTGGGTGATCCGATCGAGGCGCAGGCGTTGCTGGCGACGTACGGTCAGGGTCGTTCGGTGGATCGGCCGTTGTGGTTGGGGTCGTTGAAGTCGAACATCGGGCATGCGCAGGCTGCTGCGGGTGTGGGTGGTGTGATCAAGATGGTGCGGGCTCTGGCGGAGGGGGTGTTGCCGGGGTCGTTGTATGCGGAGGAGCGGTCGCCGTTGGTGGACTGGTCCTCGGGTGGGGTGGAGTTGTTGGTGGGGGCGCGGGATTGGCCGGAGGTGGGGCGTGCTCGTCGGGCGGGTGTGTCGTCGTTCGGGATCAGTGGGACGAATGCGCATGTGATTCTGGAGCAGGCGCCGGCTCCGGTGGAGCCGGAGGTGGTGACGGCGCCGGTGGTGGCGTGGCCGGTGTCGGCGCGCAGTGCGGCGGCGTTGGGTGCGCAGGCCGCACGGCTGCTCGCCTTCGCCCAGGACCGGCCGGAGCTCGACCCGGCCCGTCTCGGATTCGCGCTGGCCCGGACGCGTGGCGCACTGGACCACCGGGCCGTACTGGTCGGCTCCGGACGTTCCGACCTGCTGGACGGCCTCGCCGCGCTGGCCTCCGGCGCGGAGAGCCCGACGCTGTCGCGGGGCCGGGTCGCGGCCGGTGGCCGGACGGCGTTCGTGTTCACGGGGCAGGGGAGTCAGTGGTCGGGGATGGGGCGGGGGTTGTACGAGGCGTTCCCGGTGTTCCGGGGGGCGTT
>NZ_JBHYUU010000386.1:0-2054 GCF_042749955.1 Kitasatospora sp. NPDC059462
TGCTCGCGCACCGAGGCCAGCAGGCGCCAGACGTTGGCGTGGGTGAGCGTGACACCCTTCGGCGTACCGGTGGAACCGGAGGTGTAGATGACGTAAATGAGGTTGTCAGGACGCGAGTTGGTGATCGGGTTGCTGATCACCTGGTTCTCGATCGTCGTCGCGTCCTCGATGGAGTCCAGGACGACCGTGCGGCCCTGGTGGATGGTGCTCACGAGGTCGGTGTGCTGCTGCTGGGTGACGACGATCTGTGCGCGGGCGTGGTCGAGGATGTAGCCGAGGCGCTCGACGGGGTTGGACGGGTCGAGGGGGAGGTAGCCGGCGCCGGACTTCAGTACGCCCAGGATGGTCGGGATGAGGTCGATGCCGCGCTCCAGGCACACCGCGACGAGGGTCTCCGGCGCGGCGCCCTGCTCGATCAGGTGGTGGGCGATCTTGTTCGCTCGCTCGTTGAGCTCGCGGTAGGTGAGGTGGGTGTCCTCGAAGGTGAGGGCGAGGGCGTCCGGGGTGGTGGCGGCCTGGCGCTCGAAGGCGTGGTGGACGCACTCCTCCCCGGGGATCGTGACGGCCCGGTTCCACTCCTCCAGGAGCTGGACGGTCTCGGTCTCGGGCAGGTAGGTCGCGCGGGCGTCACCGGTCGGGTCGGCGGCCATCGCCTCCAGCACCCGCCGGTACATCCCCACCAACCGCTCGCCGTTCGCCCCGCTGACGAGGCTGGTCGAGCTGACGAGGGTCAGCCGGCCGGCCTGGGCGAGGACGCTGAAGCCGAACTCGGTCGGCGCGTCGTGGAAGGAATCCCCCAGGTCCACCGAGTCGGAGTCGACCTGGTGGAAGTCCTGGTAGTCGAACATCACGTCGAGCAGTCGCTCCGAGCCGCCGGTGTTGCGCTGGATGGCGGGGAGCGGGTAACGGCGGTGGCCCCAGATGGCGGTTTCCTGGTCGAAGACCTGCTCGACCAGCTCGCGCCAGGTGCGGGCGCTGCGGTCCGCCGGGAACGGCACGGTGTTGAGGTGCATGCCGAGCACCCGATCGCCGCCGGTGGCCTCCAGGCGGCCGTGGGCCACCAGGCCGGTGTGGAAGGCGGGTTCGGGGGTCAGCATGCCGAGGACCTTGACGTGGGCCGCGAGCAGCACGCTCTTCAGCGACGTCCGGGCCGCGGCCGCCAGACCGCGCAGCCCCGACTCCAGGTCCCCGTACGGCACCCACAGGTGCAGGCGCTCGGGTTCCGTCCCGGACGGCTCATCGCCCCAACCGGCCGGAAGCATCAGCGGCACGTGCGTGTCGGTGATGTGCTGCCAGTAGGCGCGGTCGTCCTCGTTGTCGAGGGACTCCAGCTCGGCCGCGATGAAGTCGGCGTAGCGGACGGCCGGCGGCTGCGGGAGTGCGAGGGGAACCTCGTCGCGGAGGCAACGGTAGGCCTCCAGCAGCTCCATCAGGAGGGTGTGGTAGCTCCACCCCTCGGTGATGGCATGGGTCTGAGTGAACGTCAGACGCCAGGAGTGGTCGGACTCCAGGTGCACGTTGAGGCGGATCAGGGGCGCAGTGGTGAGGTCGAACAGGGTGGCGCGCTCCTGGTGGAGGAGTTCGATCTCCTTGGCGCGCTGCTGCTCGGTGGTGAGGTCGCGCAGGTCGTGGATGCTGAGCGGGATCTCGACCTCGGCGTGCACCAGCTGGAGCGGCTGCGAGTAGCCGGTGAGGTGCATGGAGGTGCGGAGCATGTCGTGACGGGCAGAGACCAGCCGGACCGCCTCGCGCAGGGCGGCCTCGGAGAAGGGCTGCTCGTCCGGAATCCGGAAGGTGTTGACGTTGTGGTAGGTGTTGCGGCCGTCGCCGGAGAGCATCTCCACGATCATGCCGGTCTGGATCTGGGACAGCGGGTAGGCGTCGACCACGTCGGCCGGCAGCGCGGCCCGGTCCTCGTCGCCGATCAGGGCGAAGGGAACGACCGGTTCGGCGTCGGCCACCGGTCCGCTGTGGGCGGCGTGCTGGGCCAGTGCGGCGATGGTGCGGTGTTGGAAGATCTGCTGGATGCTGAGGTCGTAGCCGGCCTGGCGCAG
>NZ_JBHYUU010000387.1:0-2024 GCF_042749955.1 Kitasatospora sp. NPDC059462
CAGACGTTGGCGTGGGTGAGCGTGACACCCTTCGGCGTACCGGTGGAACCGGAGGTGTAGATGACGTAGATCAGGTTGTCCGGGCGGACGTCGACGGTCGGGTTGGTGACCGGCTGAGCGTTGATCGCGGCAGCGTCCTGGTCTTCGTCGAGGACGACGGTGCGGCCCTGGTGGATACCGGTGACCAGGTCGGTGTGCTGCTGCTGGGTGACGACGATCTGTGCGCGGGCGTGGCCGAGGATGTAGCCGAGGCGCTCGACGGGGTTGGAGGGGTCGAGGGGGAGGTAGCCGGCGCCGGACTTCAGCACGCCCAGGATGGTCGGGATGAGGTTGATGCTGCGTTCGAGGCAGACCGCGACGAGGGTCTCGGGCGTGGCGCCCTGCTCGATCAGGTGGTGGGCGATCTTGTTCGCGCGCTCGTTGAGCTCGCGGTAGGTGAGGTGGGTGTCCTCGAAGGTGAGGGCGAGGGCGTCGGGGGTGGTGGCGGCCTGGTGCTCGAAGGCGTGGTGGACGCACTCCTCCCCGGGGATCGTGAGAGCCCGGTTCCACTCCTCCAGGAGCTGGACGGTCTCGGTCTCGGGCAGGTAGGTCGCGCGGGCGTCGCCGGTCGGGTCGGCGGCCATCGCCTCCAGCACCCGCCGGTACATCCCCACCAGCCGCTCGCCGTTCGCCCGGCTGAGGACATCGGTGGCGCTGTTGATGTGGATGCTGCCGCCGGAGGCGATGATGTTGAGCGCGAAGTCGTTGACCGCGCCGCCCGAGCCGAACTGGTCCTCCACCAAGGCGGTGTCGACCTGGTGGAAGTTCAGGTACTCGAAGAGGACCGTGAGGATTCGCTCGTTGGAACCGGCGTCCCGCTGGATGGCGGGGAGCGGGTAGCGGCGGTGGCCCCAGATGGCGGTTTCCTGGTCGAAGACCTGCTCGACCAGCTCGCGCCAGGTGCGGGCGCTGCGGTCGGCCGGGAACGGCACGGTGTTGAGGTGCATGCCGAGCACGCGGTCGCCGTCCGTGGCCTCCAGGCGGCCGTGGGCCACCAGACCGGTGTGGAAGGCGGGTTCGGGGGTCAGCATGCCGAGGACCTTGACGTGCGCGGCGAGCAGCACGCTCTTCAGCGACGTCCGGGCCGCGGCCGCCAGACCGCGCAGACCCGACTCCAGGTCGCCGTAGGGGACTTCGAGCCGGTAGTTCTCCCCGGTCGCGTCGGCGTCCTCCCAGTGCGCGGGTACGACCATCGGCGCGTGGGTGCTGGTGACCTCGCGCCAGAAGGTGCGGTCGTCCTCGTTGTCGAGGGACTCCAGCTCGGCCGCGATGAAGTCGGCGTAGCGGACGGCCGGCGGCTGGGCGGACAGCGCGAGCGACGCCCCGTCCAGGACCGCGCGGTAGGTGTCCAGCAGCTCCATCAGCAGGGAGTTGATGCTCCAGCCGTCCGTGACGGCGTGGCTGTGCGTGATGGTGAGTCGCCAGGACCGGTCGGACTCCAGGTGCACGTTGAGCCGCATCAGGGGCGCAGTCGCCAGGTCGAAGACGGTGGCGCGCTCCTGGTGGAGGAGTTCGATCTCGTTGGCGCGCTGGTCGTCGGCGGTGAGGTCGCGCAGGTCGTGGACGCTGAGCGGGATCTCCACCTCGGCGTGCACCAGCTGGAGCGGCTGCGAGTAGCCGGTCAGCTGCACCGAGGTGCGCAGGATGTCGTGGCGCCCGGCGACGGCGTCGAGAGCCGTCCGGAACTCCGGTGCAGAGAAGTCGAACTGCTCGGAGATCACATAGCTGTTGACGTTGTGGTAGGTGTTCTGGCCGTCGCCGGCGAGCATTTCGACGAGCATGCCGGTCTGGATCTGGGAGAGCGGGTAGGCGTCGATGACGTCGGCGGGGAGTAGGGCCCGGTCTTCGTCGCTGATCAGGGTGAACGGTGCGACCGGCTCGGTCGCGGTCGCGGGGGTGCTTTCGCCGGCCAGGACGGCGAGTGCGGCGATGGTGCGGTGTTGGAAGATCTGCTGGATGCTGAGGTCGTAGCCGGCCTGGCGCAG
>NZ_JBHYUU010000388.1:0-1814 GCF_042749955.1 Kitasatospora sp. NPDC059462
GCTGGCCGACGCCGCCGAACTGGTGGTGGCCCGTGGCCGGTTGATGCAGGAGCTGCCGTCCGGTGGGGCCATGGTCGCGGTTCAGGCCTCGGAGGACGAGGTCGCACCGCTGCTGGCCGGTCGCGAGGACAGCGTGGGTATTGCGGCGCTCAACGGCCCGTCCTCGGTGGTGCTTTCGGGATCGGAGGACGCCGTCGCGGAGGTGGTCGCACTCCTGGAGGGCCGCCGCACGAAGCGGCTCACGGTCTCCCACGCGTTCCACTCGCCGCTGATGGAGCCGATGCTCGCGGCCTTCCGCGAGGTCGCCGCACGCGTCACCTTCGCCGCGCCCACCCTGCCGATCGTCTCCACCCTGACCGGACAGCTCCTCACCGCCGACGAGCTCGCCGACCCCGACTACTGGGTGCGCCACGTCCGCCACGCCGTCCGCTTCGCCGACGCCGTCGACACGCTCGCGGCGCAGGGGGTGACGGCGTTCCTGGAGATCGGTCCCGGCGGCCTGACCCCGATGGTCCGGGAGACGCTGCCGGACGCCCTCGCCGTCCCCGCCCTGCGGGCCGACCGCACCGAATCCGCGGCCTTCACCACCGCCCTCGCCCACCTCCACACCCACGGCACCGCCCTCGACTGGGACGCCGTCTTCGCCGGCACCGGCGCCCGCCGCGTCGACCTGCCCACCTACGCGTTCCAGCACGAGCGCTTCTGGCTCGACACCCGCCCGGCCACCGGCGACCTCACCGGCTCGGGCCTGTGGTCGGCGGACCACCCGCTGCTCGGCGCGGCGGTCACCCTGGCCGACCGTGACGGTGTGCTGCTGACCGGCCGGCTCTCGCTGGCCACGCACGCGTGGCTGGCGGACCACGCCGTGCGGGGCACGGTCCTGCTGCCCGGCACCGCGCTGATCGAGTTGGCGATCCGCGCCGGCGACCAGGTGGGCTGTGACCGCGTCGAGGAACTGACCCTGGAATCACCGCTGTTGCTTCCGGAGCAGGGCGGCGTCCACGTGCAGGTCCTAGTGGACGACGCCGACGGCTCCGGGCGTCGCGCCGTGCGGCTCTACGCGCGGCCCGACGACGCGACGGCCGCCTCGCCGTGGACGTGCCACGCCACCGGTGTGCTCGCTCCGGCCGGGGCGCCGACCGACGAGCACGCGGCGTCCGAGCCGGCCGAGTGGCCTCCCGCCGGCGCCGTCGAGGTCGGTGTCGAGGGGCTGTACGACCGTCTCGCCGGACTGGGGCTGGTCTACGGCCCGGTGTTCCGGGGCGTGCGGGCCGGATGGCGGCGCGGGGACGAGGTGTTCGCCGAGGTCGCACTGCCCGAGGGCGTCGAGGCGACGGGCTTCGCCGTGCACCCCGCGCTGCTGGACGCGGCGCTGCACGCCGTCGCCCTGAGCGCCTCCGCCGAGGAGCACGACGAGGGGCGGATCCCGTTCTCGTGGAGCGGGGTGCGGGTGTCCGCCACGGGTGCGACGGCGTTGCGGGTCCGGCTGGCCCCGGCGGCCGGCTCCGGGGCCGGGGTGGGCACGGTCACGCTGTCGGCCGCCGACGGCGCCGGGCGGCCGGTGCTGTCGGTCGAGTCGCTGATGTTGCGCCCGGTGGGCGCGGAGCAGCTGGCCACCGCACGCGAGCAGCAGCGTGACGCGCTCTACCGGGTGGAGTGGGTGCCGGGGGTGGTGTCGGCCGGTGCGGTGGAGGTGGAGGTCCGTGAGGGTGTGGCGGGTCTCGGGCGTGAGGGTGCGGTGGTGCCGGGGGTGGTGGCGGTGGTGTGCCCGTCGTCGGGGTCCGGTGCCGGGGGTGTGCGTGGGGTTGTGGGTG
>NZ_JBHYUU010000389.1:0-1380 GCF_042749955.1 Kitasatospora sp. NPDC059462
CGGGGGGGCTCCCCCCGGGCCCGGGGCGGCGGCTCCGCCCCCCCCCCCGCCCCCCCCGGGGGGGGGGCACGCCGCGGGGCCGGTGACAGTCGGACCATGACACAGACCACGTGGACCGAAGCGAGAATCCTGTTCGCCTCCGCCACCGAGGGCGGGCACGGCGCGGACCAGGGCAAGGCCCGGATCAGCGACCAGGGCTGGGTGGACGTCAAGCAGGACGGCGGGGGCTTCACGTCCTACCCGCCGCAGCAGGTCTTCCGGGTCCTCTGGCTGTCCGATCCGTGGGCCGAGGACCAGTAGCACGAGGGCGCCGGGCGCCGGGCGTGCTGCCCGGGGCCCGGCGCCGGCCGTGGCCGGTGGCCGTCCCGGGGTGGGAGCCGTCCGGGGCGTGCCTCAGCCGGTGCCGAGGCGGCGGCCGGTCACCTCGTCCGGGGTGATCCGGACCCACAGGGGGCGGTCGCCGCCCGCCCAGGGCGTCGAGCCGGGGAGCCTGGCCAGCCGCCCTTCCTCCTCCGGGTCGTCGACGTGCTGCGCCGCGCCGAGCATCAGCACGCTCCAGCCCTCGGTCAGCCGGTCGTCGATGTGGTCGGCCTGGAAGGAGACCGGCGAGCCGTCCGGCGCCGCGGCGGCGCCCCGGGGCGAGGTGTGGTAGACGATCGTCCGGCCGTCGACGGCGTAGTTCACCGGGTAGACGGCCGGCGCCGGAGTGCCGGGCAGGCCCACCCGGCCGACGCCGTGGGTGCCCACCAGCAGCCAGCACTCCGGCTCCGAGAGGTGCAGCAGCAGCGGCCTCGGCGTTCCCTCCGGCGGCAGCGACTGCCCCGGCGGGGCGTCGGTGCGGTCCTCCAGGAGCTCCGCCCAGGTCATCTTGAGCGCGGCCGCGATCCGGACGAACCCGGCCGGGTCGAAGGCCGGGCCGGCCGCCAGCAGGTACCGGAAGTAGGCGGGCGACATGGCCGCCTGGTGGGCCAGGGAGCTGTCGTCCAGGCCCAGCTCGTCGCGGCGCCCGACGATCCGGCGGGCCACCTCGGTGGGGTCCGCCCGCCGGACGGCTTCGAGGTCGGGGGTGCGGTTCACAGGTCGGCTCCTCGGCTCGCGGTCTCCTCGTTGCGCTCTCCCGTCCGGCCCTCGCGTCCGGCCCTCTCCCGTCGGGCGCTCTCCCGGTCCGGCGCTCCCCCGTCGGGCGTTCCCCCTTCGCAGGATCCCCCGGCCCGGGCCGGGTCGGCGAGGGGCGTGGGCCGTTCGGCCCTGCCCCGCCGCCCTGCTTCCCGCCGCCTCGGGCGACCGCTCCCCGCCGGCCCTGTGCGGGACGAGGGTGTCGCCCACACCGCGCGCCCCCAACAGCGCGCCGGAGGCCGAGCGGGCCACGGAGACCCCGGC
>NZ_JBHYUU010000389.1:1390-1758 GCF_042749955.1 Kitasatospora sp. NPDC059462
CCGCCTCGGCCGTGCGGCGCGGCGCCCCGGCCCGGCACGGCCGGGGGCGCCGACCGCCGGAGGCGTCCACCCGCGCTACGCCCGGTGCGGGTGCCACTCCGCCAGCAGGATGGTGGCGTCGTCGCGCAGCTCGTGGTCCTGGTGGGTGACCAGGGCGTGGATCAGCTGGCGCAGCGCCTCGGGGGCCGGCTCGCCGCCGGCCATGTGCTGGACGAGGGTGTCGGCCAGACGGCGCTCCCCGAAGAGCTCGCCGGAGGCCGAGCGGGCCTCGGTGACCCCGTCGGTGTGGACCAGCATCCGGTCGCCGGGCTGCAGCCGGGCGTGGTGCACGGGTTGCGGCCCGCTCTCGTGGAAGCCCAGCCCGAGCG
>NZ_JBHYUU010000390.1:0-1756 GCF_042749955.1 Kitasatospora sp. NPDC059462
GCCCCGGCCAGTGCGACGGCCGCCGTCCGCATCCCCGGCCGCCGGCCGCGCCTGCGCGGAGCCCGATCCTGAACGAACGCCATGGTGAACCACCCTCCCCGGCCCGGACCTCGGGCCCTCGGAACCCAGGCTCGCATCCGTCCGGGCCGCCCCGCGTCGTCCTGCGGACCGGCCTCCGAGGCCCCGGCCGTCCGTCAGGGGTATCCCGGGACCCGGCCGAACGGCGGGGGTCGGGTGCCGGCCGACCGGTCTCACCGGGCTCGGCACCGCACCCGCCCCGCCGTCCGGCCGGTCGCTCAACGCAGGAGCTTCAGCGGCGAGTTCGCCGCGGCGCCCGGCGTGCTGGCCGCAGCCGGGCCGCACGAGGCCTTCTCGATGAAGGCGTTCAGCGTGGTGAAGGTCTCGCTCGTCTCGGACCCCTGCGAGAGGTTGAAGGAGAGCGAGAACTGCCGCGTGCCGTCCTTCGCCCCGAGCCATATCGTGTTGTAGCCCGGTATCCCGCCGGTGTGGCCCCAGATCTCGCCGCAGGGCAGGTCGTAGCGGATCAGGCCCAGCCCGTAGTGCGCGCCGAGCATCGGCGCCGGGACGGCCGTCGTCATCTCCGCGAACCGGGCCGGGGAGAGCAGCCGCCCGCCGAACAGGGCGGCGTGGAAGCGGTTGAGGTCGGCGGTGGTGGAGATGCCGTCGCCCGCCGCGTCGCCGAAGCTCGGGTTGATCCGGGTGAGGTCGGCCGGGCCCTCCGGCAGCCGGGCGTACCCGTGGGCGTGCGGGCCGGGGATGCCCGTCCGGGCGCCCGCGAACACCGTGTCGTCGAGGTGCAGCGGCCTGACGATCCGCCGGTCCACCTCGGTCCGCCAGTTGTTCCCGGTGACCTTGCGGATCACCTCGCCGACGAGGACGTAGTTGGTGTTCGAGTAGTGCCAGCCCTGCCCGGGCGGGAAGTAGGGCGTCCCCTGCACGCCCACCTCGATCAGCTGGGCCGGGGTCCAGATCGTCCAGCGCCGCCGGTCGAGGTACGAGCGCAGGCTCGGCTCGTCCTGGTAGAGGAAGCGCGGGTCGTCCAGGTAGTCGTACAGGCCGCTGGTGTGGTTGAGCAGTTGGCGGACGCTGATCGCCCCGCCGTTCGGGACGACGCCCGGCAGGTAGCGCTCGACCGGGTCGTCCAGCCGGAGCTTCCCCTCGTCGACGAGCTGCAGCACGACCGTGGACACGAAGGTCTTGGTCACGCTGCCGATCCGGAACCGGCCGTCGGCGCGGGCCGGCCGCTGCGAGTCGAGGTCGTTGACCCCGGCCGCGCCGCGCCAGACCCGGCGGCCGTTCTCGCGCGCCTCGCCGAGCGCGGCCGTCGCGGAGCCGCGCTCGACCAGGGCCCGCAGCTCGGGATCCAGACCGGCCCGGGCGGCGGCGTCGGCCGACACGGCGGGGGACCCGCTCGCGGCGTCGGCCGCGACGGCCGCCGTCGGAGCGAGCGTGAGGACGGTGGCGCCGGCCAGCGCGACGGCGGCGAGCCGGGCGGCACGGGCGGTGCGGGTGGTTCGGGTGGTGCGAGCGGTGCGGGTGACGTTCATGACGATCCCTCCCCGGGGCCCGAACTCCGGTCCCCTGCAGCCACGTTCGCACGTGTAGGGGTGGTCCGCGTCGTCCTGCGGGCCGGTCTCGGTGGCCCTCCCGGGGAGGGTGCGACCCGGTCGAACGGCGGGGGCCGCGGGAAGGCCGATCGGCGTCGGCGAGGTTGACGGCCCGCCCCGGCCGACGC
>NZ_JBHYUU010000391.1:0-1715 GCF_042749955.1 Kitasatospora sp. NPDC059462
GTCACCACCCCCCCCCCGCGCCCGCCCGCCCGCATCCCCCCCCGTGGTGGGGCGGGCGGCGGACTCCCGTCCCCGAGAGGCACCCCCATGCCACGCGCGCCCCACGACACCGCTGCCCGGCACCGCCGCCCGGTCCTCCGCACCAAGGCGCTCGGCCTCGCCACCGCCGTCGTCCTGGCCGGTGGCGGCCTCGCCGCCGTGGCCACGAACGCCGGCGCCGCCGACGGCAACCTGCTCGGCAACCCCGGGTTCGAGAGCGGCGCGCTGGGCACCTGGAGCTGTACCGGCGCGGCCGGCAGCGTGGTGAACTCCGGTGCGCACAGCGGCTCCTACGCACTGCGCGGCGAGGTCTCCGGCGCGGGCACCGCGCAGTGCGGCCAGAGCGTCGCGGTCAGGCCCAACACCACGTACACGCTGAGCGCCTGGGTCCAGGGCCAGTACGTGTACCTCGGCGCGACCGGCACCGGCGTCACCGACCCGGCCGTCTGGACGCCCGGCGGCGCCGGCTGGCAGCAGCTGACCGCCACCTTCACCACCGGCGCCGCAACCACCAGCGTCGACGTCTACCTGCACGGCTGGTACGGCCAGGGCGCCTACCTCGCCGACGACGTCACCCTCACCGGCCCCGGCGGCACCCCGAGCACGCCCCCGCCCACCACGACGCCGCCCACCACGACGCCGCCGACCACCGCGCCGCCCACCACCGTTCCCCCGACCGGCGGCCCGACCACCCCGGCGCCGAACGTCGCCCTGCCGGTGGCCCCGTACATCGACATGGGCGCCTGGCCCACCCCGTCGATGCCCGCGATGGCCAGGTCCGGCAACCTCAAGGCCTTCACGATGGGCTTCGTCACCGCCGTCGGCTGCAAGGCCAGCTGGTTCAACGCCTACGACCCGCGCACCGGTTGGGCGAAGGACCAGATCGACGCGCTGCGCGCGGCCGGCGGCGACGTCAAGCTCTCCTTCGGCGGCGCCAGCGGCACCGAGCTCGCCGCCGCCTGCACCGGCGTCGACCCCCTGTTCGCCGAGTACGACGCCGTCGTCAACGCCTACGACCTGCGCTACGTCGACTTCGACATCGAGGGCGCGGCGATCGCCGACACCGTCGCCAACGAGCGCCGCTCGGCCGCCCTCGCCAAGCTGCAGAAGGCCCACCCCGGACTGAGGATCTCCTTCACCCTGCCGGTCCTCCCCGAGGGCCTGACCAGCGAGGGCGTCGCCATCGTCCGCTCCGCCCGGGACGCGGGCGTGGACGTCGACGTCGTCAACGTCATGGCGATGGACTACTACCGCGCCGGCACCGACTACGGCGACGCCGCCGTCCAGGCCGCGCAGTCCCTGTACGGCCAGCTGAAGGCGCTGTACCCGGCCAGGAGCGACGCCCGGCTGTGGGCCATGGTCGGGGTCACCCCGATGCTCGGCGAGAACGACGACCACCAGATCTACAACCAGGCCGACGCCCAGCAGCTGGTCGCCTTCGCCCGCCAGCACCACCTCGGCACGCTGGCCTTCTGGGACGCCACCCGGGACGCCAACGCCTGCACCGGCGGCGGCCTCTACAAGTGCACCAACATCCCGCAGCAGCCGTACGAATTCGCGAAGATCTTCGCCCAGTACACCGGCTGAGCGCCGGATCCGGTCGCGGAGCCCACGCCCCCCCCCCCCGGCGGGCGGGGGGGGGGCGCGGCGGGGAGGGGGGCGGGCGGGGGGGGCCG
>NZ_JBHYUU010000392.1:0-1669 GCF_042749955.1 Kitasatospora sp. NPDC059462
TGGTGCCGGTGGTGCCTGTCCGCCATGTGGGCCCGTCCTCGGGGGCCGGGGACGGCGGGGCCCCCCCGTCCCGGAGTACCCCCTGCCGGGACAGGGCGACGGCGGCCGGGGTGTACGGGGCCCGCCTTCGCGTCGACGCCTAGCTGAACGAGTCGCCGCAGGCGCAGGAGCCGGTGGCGTTCGGGTTGTCGATCGTGAAGCCCTGCTTCTCGATGGTGTCGACGAAGTCGACGGTGGCGCCGCCCAGGTACGGGGCGCTCATCCGGTCGGTGACGACCTTGACGCCGTCGAAGTCCTTGACCACGTCGCCGTCGAGCGAGCGCTCGTCGAAGAACAGCTGGTAACGCAGGCCGGAGCAGCCGCCCGGCTGGACGGCGACCCGCAGCGCGAGGTCGTCCCGGCCTTCCTGCTCCAGCAGGGCCTTGACCTTGCCCGCGGCGGCATCGGTGAGGAGGATGCCACCCTCTACGGTGGTCTCGTCCTTGACGGTCATCTGCTTACTCCCGGTCTTGACGACGGTCTGCCGCCAGTGCCAACCGACGGCCGCCCGGTTTCATTTCCCGGACGGCTGGATGATTTCGGAGGCCTCGTGACGGCGTGATTCCGTGGGCCGGGCGTGCACCCGCTCCCTCTACGCTCCCCATGCTCGCACACCGGCGGACACCGGTCACCGCCCGAGCGGACCGATCGGGGCGAACCGGCCACGCGGCGGCGCCCGGACGGCCAGGATGGTGGGCATGATCCTGCGCCCGGTTCAGGACACCGCCGCCGACGCGGAGGCCGTCCAGTCGCTCGCCCGTGCCGCGTTCGCCTCGCTCCCCGACGCCCCGGCCGTGACCGGCCCGCCCCGGCCCTCCGTCTACCAGCTGGCCCGGACCAGACACCTGGCGCGCACCGATCCGCAGGGCTGCTGGATCGCCGAGCTCGACGGCGAGCCGGTCGGCGCGGTGCTGGCGCTGCGCCGCGAGGGCGTCTGGGTGCTGGCGCTGCTGGTGGTGGTGCCGCAGATGCAGGGCAAGGGGGTGGGCCGGCTGCTGCTGGAGCGGGCGCTCGCGTACGGGCGCGGCTGCCTGCGCGGGATGCTGTGCGCCTCGCCGTCCCCGGCGGCCGTGCGCCGCTACCGGCTGGCCGGCTTCACCCTGTACCCGGCGATGCAGCTGACCGGGCGGGTGGACCGGTCCGGTCTGGTCGATCCGGGGGACATCCCGGTGCACCGGGGCAACGCGACGCACCTGCACCTGCTGGACTCGGTGGACCGGCGGCTGCGCGGCTCCGCGCACGGGCCGGACCACGAGCTGCTGACCGCCCACTGCGAGGAGTTGCTGATCGCGGACTCGCTGGCGGGCAGCGGCTACTGCTACCGGGACGGCGGCGAGGTGAAGCTGCTGGCGGCCACCTCCAAGCGGATCGCCACCCGGCTGCTGCGCGAGGCGCTGGCCCGGGTGCCGGAGGGGGTGGAGGCGCGGGTGGAGGCGCTGACCGCGGAGCAGGAGTGGGCGCTGGACGTCGGGCTCGAAGTGGGGCTGACCGTGGAGACCCGCGGCTACCTGGGCCTGCGCGGGATGCGCCCGCCGGCGCCGTACGTGCCGAACGGCGGGCTGCTGTAGCCCTCGCGAGCCCCCGCGCGGGCCCCTCCCGACGACGGACCCCCGCCGGGCCGGGGCCGGGC
>NZ_JBHYUU010000394.1:0-1634 GCF_042749955.1 Kitasatospora sp. NPDC059462
CCCGCCGCTCCGGCCGCCGCCCCGACGGCCGCGCCCGCCGCTCCGGCCGCCGCCCCGACGGCTGCGCCCGCCGCCCCCGTCGCCCCCGTCGCCCCCGCCGCTCCCGCGACCAAGCCGGCCGAGCGCCCGCTGGTCACGATCGGCTCCGGTGACCAGCAGATCTCCTTCGGCTGGCTGGGCAAGCTGCCCAAGCCCAAGCTGGAGGGCAAGAAGGCGACCTACGTCGACGCCCGCCCCGGCGTCGACCTCGTCCTCCAAGCGACCCGGACCGGCTTCGAGCAGTTCCTGATCGTGAAGGATCGTTCCGCCGTCTCCCAGACCGGCACGATCACGATCCCGCTCGACACCACCGGCCTCACCGTCGCCCCCCAGCCGGACGGCTCGATCCAGCTGCTGGAGAAGGTCTCCGGCAAGCAGGCCGTGAAGATCCCCGCCCCCGTGATGTGGGACGCGGTGGTCGACGAGGCCTCGCAGGAGCACCTCAACCGGGCCCCGGTGACCATGGAGGTGCGCGGTCAGGGCGCGGACACCGAGCTGGTGTTCACCCCTGACGCGGCGTTCCTGGCCGACGCGAAGACCCAGTACCCGGTCACCATCGACCCGGTCGTCGACGTCGTCACCACCTTCGACACCTACATCCAGAACAACGAGAACACCGACAACTCGTCGGCCGATCTCCTGAAGCTGGGCAGCTACGACGGTTCGACCAAGGCCCGTTCGTTCCTGACGATCCCGGGTGCCGACTTCAACGGCAAGCAGATCCAGAGCGCCACGCTCAACCTGTACAACTTCCACTCCTCGTCCTGCGTCGCGAAGCAGTGGGAGGTCTGGAACGCGCCGGGCGCGGCCGGGTGGATGCGGTGGAACAACATGCCGCAGGGCGAGACCCTCTGGGCGACGTCCAACGACACCTACGACAACGACGGCGGCGACAGCCACACCTGCACCGCCGGTGACGGCTCGGTGTGGGCGAAGGCCGACGTCACCGGGATGATCCGGCACTTCGCCCAGTTCGGCTACCGCGACTACGGCTTCCTGCTGAAGGCGGCGGACGAGAACAGCAACCTCTCCTGGAAGAAGTTCGACTCCGCCGAGGGCGACTTCCCGCCGTTCATCTCGGTCACCTACAACACCGTCCCGGCGACCCCGGTCACCGTCCAGGTGCTGCCGTCGCAGCCGGGCAGCCCGGCCTACACCCCGGACGCCAACCCGCGCTTCCAGGTGCAGGCCGCCGACGTCGACGGTGACGCGCTCACGGTCTACCTGGACCTGTGGCGCGGCGACACGTTCCTCGGCAGCATCGCCAGGCCCACCCCGAACGGCGCCGTCGCCACCGTTCGCCCGTCCGACTACGGCATCGCCAAGCTCGACGAGGGCGTGCAGTACTCGATCTGGGCGATGCTGGACGACGGCAAGTCCCGCTCCGGCTGGGCCGGGACGTACCTGATCGCGGACACCGTCAAGCCGGGCACGCCGTTCGTCACCTCCGCCGACTATCCGTCGGACGCGCTGTGGCACGGCGCCGCCAACCAGGCCGGTGCGTTCACCTTCACGCCCCCGCAGGGCACCGACGATCTGGTCGGCTACGTCTACACGCTGGACGGCGGCACCCCGGTCACGGTCAACGCCACCGC
>NZ_JBHYUU010000395.1:0-1555 GCF_042749955.1 Kitasatospora sp. NPDC059462
GCGGCGGCATGGCCGGCACCGCGTCCGGCAGGTGGCGCACGCTGAGGAACTGCCAGCCGTCGGCCGGGGTGCCGTACAGCTCCGCCAGCCGTCCGCGCACGGCCGGCTCCAGCGCGGCCGGCCCGCCGGAGTCGAAGGTGCGGCGGCCGAGCACGGTGGTGGCGATCAGCGCCCGCCCGGGCGGGGCGTACGAGGGGTGCAGCTCGCTGAGCACCAGCGAGTGGGAGACCAGCGACGGCCGCCCGCCCGGCCGGTCGCCGTCCAGCAGCAGGGCGGCCTCGCCGAGCGGGGCCCGGTCGGCCGCGTGGTAGAAGGTCGTGACGGGGTGGAAGTCCGGCAACCGGAGTCCGGGCAGCAGCTCCGCGGCGGAGCGGGGGTCGGTCGCGACGACCACGGCCTGTGCGCCGATCCGCCCGTGGCCGGCGGTCTCCACGCCGTCCGCCGCGATCGCGGTGACCCGCACTCCGGTGCGGACGGTGCCGGGGGGCAGGGCGGCGGCCAGCTGGGCCGGCACGGCCGCGATCCCCCCGGCGGGCAGACAGAGCCGGCCGCGCGCGTAGCAGCGCAGCACCAGGTCGGCGACCCGGCTGCTGGTGCCCAGGGCGGGGTCGCTGAGCAGGGCGCCGAGCAGCGGGCGCAGCAGGCCGTCGACGGTGCGCGGGGCGAGCCCGCGTTCGCCGAGCGCCCGGGCGGCGGTGGTCTCCGGCCGGGCCGTCAGCCGGGCGGGCGGGGTGGCGGCGAGCCGGTTGAGCCAGCCGCCGAGGCGCGCCTTGTCCAGCGGGCTGCCCAGCGGCGCCCGGGCGGTGGCCTGCCGGGCGGTGGTCAGCTGCGGGTCCCCGACCCGGTACCGGCGCCCGCCGTGGTGCACCAGGACGCCCGGGGTGAGCGGGCGCAGGTCGAGGCGGTCGAGGTCGAGCACGCGGCGCGGTTCGGGGAAGGCGGTGTTCAGCAGATGGCTGCCGTGGTCGAGGCGGAAGCCGTCCAGTTCGTGGGAGGCGGCGCGGCCGCCGATGCGGTCCGCGGCCTCCAGGACCTGGACGGCGAGGCCGCGGCCGGTGAGCACGCGGGCGGCGGCGAGGCCCGCGAGGCCGGCTCCCACCACGACGACGTCCGGATCGGACTGTCGGCGGGTGCGGCGGATGAAGTCGTACGTGGGCACGGGGGGCTCCCTCCCTGGTCCCGGATGTTTCGGGCCGGCGCAGGCAGCGGGGTGCTGGGACACGGTCCGACCGGTGTGATGCCCAGTCAGTGCGGCGGTCAGACAGGCCCGCCGGGCCGGATCGGGGCCGGGAAGGGGAGGGATCGCATCCAGTGGGGGTGCCGTCACGGACTGTGCGCCGATCCGGCCGCGATGCCGTCCGGCGGGCGCGCACGGTCACCGGGGGCGTGCGACGCGCCTGCCCCGTGCTCCCGTGCGCCCCCCGCCGGAGCCCCTCGCGGCAGTCGCCCGGCCTCCGCCCGGCATATGCCCCTGGCCAGGGTGAACGTCGTAGCGCGGCTAGTAGCGCGGCTCGTGGCGCGGCTACGCGGCGGGGGGGGGGGGGCCCCCCCCCCC
>NZ_JBHYUU010000396.1:0-1510 GCF_042749955.1 Kitasatospora sp. NPDC059462
TCCGCGATGTCGTCCGGGCCGTAGTGGTCCACGAAGCACCACGCCCCCACCATCCGCCGCCCCAGGTTCGGGAGGAGGCGGCGGACGACGGTGCTGCCGCCGAGGGCGGTCTCGCGCGGGGCGAGGAGTTCGTGGACGGGGCCGCCCGGGGTGTCGGCGCGGCCGCCGCGCACGGTCGGGGTGGCGAGCTCGGGTTCAGCCATGGTGGGCCCCGTTTCCGGAGGTCGAGGCGCGCGGGGCGGCCGGGACGATGGGGGTGCCGGCGGAGACGGCGCGGGTGACCGGGGTCCGTTCGGCGATGTCGAGCAGGCGGGCGCGCTGGGCGTCGTCGAGGTCGCCGACGAGGTCGATCCGGCGGGTGATGCGGACGGCCTTCTCCGGGCCCTTCTCGTAGCCGAGGTGGACGCGCACGGTGGTCAGCGGCCACTGCTTGCGCTGGGCGTACATCCGCAGGGTGATCGCGGTGCAGGAGCCGAGGGCGGAGAGCAGCAGGCCGACCGGGGTGGTGGCGGTGTCGGCGCCGCCGGCCGATTCGGGCTCGTCGGCGGACAGCTGGTGGCGGCCGGAGCGGATGTCGACGCGGTAGTCGTCGGCGGTGCTGGTGGCGACGGCGGCCGCGGCGCGGACGAAGCCGGTGTCGGCGCCGGTGCCCGTCGTGTCCGGGGCTCCGCCGGTCGTCGCGGCGGTCACAGGCCGAACCGCTCGTGCTGGGCGGCCGGGACGAGGTCGTGGTACTCCGGGTGCTTGGTCAGCCAGCCGCGGATGAAGGGGCAGTACGGGAGCACGGCGAGGTCGTGGGCGCGGGCGTCGTCGAGCACGGCGCGGGCGAGGATGCCGCCGAGGCCCTGGCCGCCGAAGCGCGGGTCGATCTCGGTGTGGATGAAGGCGATTTCGCCCTCGTGGCGGTGATACTCGGCGAAGCCGGCGAGTTCACCGTCGGAGGTGATCTCGTAGCGGGACTTCTCGGGGTTGTCGGCAACGGCGGTCGTCGTCATCTCGTCCTCCTGGGGTGTCGGGCCCTGGCGTCAGAGGTAATTTAGCATTCAACTAACCGTGGATCAAGGACCGCCCGGCGCGAACCGGGCGGTGGGGGTGGGGACGGGGGTTCCGGGAGGTCAGGAGAGGGTGATCGGGGGCGGGAGCGGGTGGCAGCCGTCCCAGGATGCGCTCTGGCCGGGCGGGCAGGAGGTGGGGCGCGACGGCAGAGTGGGGACCGGGCGCGGCGGCACGGGCCCCTGGTCCGGGCCGGGGCCCTCGGGCGGGTAGTCGGTCGGCGCGGGAGCCGGCTTGGGGGCGGCGGGCGGTGGCGCCGGCTGGGCGGGTGGAGCGGCGGGCGGCTGGGCGGGCGCGGCCGGCGGGGCGGCCGGTGGGGCAGCCGGTGGCGGGGTGGGCTGGGCGGCCTTGGGGGGCGCGGTCGGGGCGGCCTTCGGCGGAGTGGTCGGGCGCGGGGTCGCCGGGGCCGGTGCCCGCGAGGCCGGCGGGGCCGGCGTCGGCTCGGCGGCCGCCGGGG
>NZ_JBHYUU010000397.1:0-1503 GCF_042749955.1 Kitasatospora sp. NPDC059462
CCAACGCCGTTCAGTTAGGCGTGGGGCCTGCATGTCAAGGCCGGTAGGCAAAGCAGCGGAGCTGCCGTAGAAGAGGGCTGTCACTCCAAGACATCCTCATCACGGGAGCTCCGCTGTTGGAACAGGCTGCCATAACGCGGACCGCCGGGGTAGCCGCGGGGGCGTTCGCGCCGGGCCATATCGGCGAGTTGACCCGGATCCTGCCCTTCGAGATGGTCGATGAGGTACTGACCGAGACGAAGACCGTGCAGCGGCGGGTCCGACTGGTACCGGCGCGGGTCACCGTGTACCTACTGCTCGCGGGGGCGCTGTTCGCCGAACTGGGCTACCGGCAGGTCTTCGACCGGATGTGCGCCGGTCTGGCGGGCCTGGCGCCCGCCAGACCGAGTGCCAGCGCGTTGCGGCAGGCCCGCCAGCGTCTGGGGCCGGCACCGTTGAAGGCACTGTTCGACCTGGTCCGTGGCCCGGTGGCCACGACCGCGGCCCAAGCCCGGTGGCACGGGCTGTGGGTGGTGGCGGTCGACGGCACGCTGCTGCCGGTCCCGGACACCCCGGCCAACCTCGCGGTGTTCGCCAAGCAGCGCTGCAACAACGGGGCCGGAGGCTACCCTCAGGTCCGGCTGACCGCCCTGGTGGCCTGTGGCACCAGGGCGGTGATCGGGGCGGTCTTCGGCCCGGCCACCACTGGTGAGCTGGAGTACGCGGGCCGGCTGACGGGCGATCTGCGGGCCGGGATGCTGCTGCTGGGCGACCGGAACTTCGCCGCCGCCGACCTGCTCAACCGCCTGGCCGCCACCGGCGCGCACCTGCTGGTCCGGTGCAAGTCCGCACGCAGGCTGCCACCGGTTGCCCGCTGCCGGGACGGCTCGTTCCTGACACGGCTCGGCACGCTGACCGTCCGTGTCATCGACGCCGAGATCAGCATCGTCACGTCCAAAGGGGCCCGCACCGGCCACTACCGGCTGCTGACCACCCTCACCGACCCGTCCGCCCACCCGGCCCGCGAACTCATCCAGCTCTACCACGAGCGCTGGGAGATCGAGACGGCCTACGCGGAGCTGAAGTCCACGGTCCTGAGCGGACGGGTCCTGCGCGCCCGCACCCCCGCCGGGGTCGAACAGGAGGTCTGGGCACTGCTCCTCGCCTACCAGGCACTGCGGACCGCGATGACGGACGCCACCGACAGCATCCCCGGCACCGACCCGGACCGGGCCGGGTTCACCGTCGCCCTGTCCGCCGCCCGCGACCAGCTCGTCCTGGCCGCGGGCGTCATCACCGACACCGTGATCGACCTGGTCGGAGCCATCGGCCGCCACGTGCTGGCCCAACTGCTGCCCGCGCGGCGGGTCCGCACGAAAGACCGCATCGTCAAACGAGCGATCTCCAAATACAACGCCCGCGGACCCGCCATCGACCGGACAACCTACAAGGCCACCATCAGCATCAACATGCTCACAACCGACCCTTGACGCAGCCCAGACCGCCCCTAACTGAACGGCGTTG
>NZ_JBHYUU010000398.1:0-1504 GCF_042749955.1 Kitasatospora sp. NPDC059462
AGAATAGATAGGAAATCGGGAAGTAGCTCAGCTTGGTAGAGCACATGGTTTGGGACCATGGGGTCGCAGGTTCAAATCCTGTCTTCCCGACCATTTTTTATGGGGCCTTAGCTCAGCTGGGAGAGCGCCTGCTTTGCACGCAGGAGGTCAGCGGTTCGATCCCGCTAGGCTCCACCAACGTGTTCTTTGAAAACTAGATAACAGAAGTAATTCACATTCAATTAGTAATGCAAGATATCACGTAGTGATTCTTTTTAACGGTTAAGTTAGAAAGGGCGCACGGTGGATGCCTTGGCACTAGGAGCCGATGAAGGACGGGACGAACACCGATATGCTTCGGGGAGCTGTAAGTAAGCTTTGATCCGAAGATTTCCGAATGGGGAAACCCACCATACGTAATGGTATGGTATCCTTACCTGAATACATAGGGTAAGGAAGACAGACCCAGGGAACTGAAACATCTAAGTACCTGGAGGAAGAGAAAGCAAATGCGATTTCCTGAGTAGCGGCGAGCGAAACGGAACATAGCCCAAACCAAGAGGCTTGCCTCTTGGGGTTGTAGGACACTCTGTACGGAGTTACAAAGGAACGATATAAGCGAAGAGGTCTGGAAAGGCCCGCCATAGGAGGTAACAGCCCTGTAGTCAAAACTTCGTTCTCTCCTGAGTGGATCCTGAGTACGGCGGAACACGTGAAATTCCGTCGGAATCCGGGAGGACCATCTCCCAAGGCTAAATACTCCCTAGTGACCGATAGTGAACCAGTACCGTGAGGGAAAGGTGAAAAGCACCCCGGAAGGGGAGTGAAAGAGATCCTGAAACCGTGTGCCTACAAATAGTCAGAGCCCGTTAATGGGTGATGGCGTGCCTTTTGTAGAATGAACCGGCGAGTTACGATCCCGTGCGAGGTTAAGCTGAAGAGGCGGAGCCGCAGCGAAAGCGAGTCTGAATAGGGCGTTTAGTACGTGGTCGTAGACCCGAAACCAGGTGATCTACCCATGTCCAGGGTGAAGTTCAGGTAACACTGAATGGAGGCCCGAACCCACGCACGTTGAAAAGTGCGGGGATGAGGTGTGGGTAGGGGTGAAATGCCAATCGAACCTGGAGATAGCTGGTTCTCTCCGAAATAGCTTTAGGGCTAGCCTCAAGGTAAGAGTCTTGGAGGTAGAGCACTGATTGGACTAGGGGCCCCTACCGGGTTACCGAATTCAGTCAAACTCCGAATGCCAATGACTTATCCTTGGGAGTCAGACTGCGAGTGATAAGATCCGTAGTCGAAAGGGAAACAGCCCAGACCGCCAGCTAAGGTCCCAAAGTATACGTTAAGTGGAAAAGGATGTGGAGTTGCTTAGACAACCAGGATGTTGGCTTAGAAGCAGCCACCATTTAAAGAGTGCGTAATAGCTCACTGGTCGAGTGACTCTGCGCCGAAAATGTAACGGGGCTAAACACACCACCGAAGCTATGGCTTGATGCTTGCATCAGGGGTAGGGGAGCGTTGTATG
>NZ_JBHYUU010000399.1:0-1401 GCF_042749955.1 Kitasatospora sp. NPDC059462
GGCTCTCCTGCCGCATGTGTGGGTGCGCTGATCTACGGCTGGACGTGAAACACGCCGTCCTCTGTGATCCTTGAGGTGTCGAAGCCCAAATTGGATCAAGCAGAGAGACGGCGTGCCTGTCTTCAGCATATGGAAGCGCACCCTGATGGTCGAAAACACCGTGGTCGAGGCGGTGCGCTGGGACGAATCAGAACAATGTGTAGTCGCGTCGGTACGGCCTGACGTGCGGCGGCGTGGACGGTGCGGACTGTGCCGACGCCCGGCCCCGCTGTATGACCGGGGACGCGGTCGGCGCCGGTGGCGCGATCTGGACCACGGGGCGGTGCGGGTGTTCCTGGAGGCCGACGCCCCGCGGGTCGCCTGTCCCCGACACGGCCCGACCGTCGCGTTCGTCCCCTGGGCCCGGCACGACGCCGGGCACACCCTGGCCTTCGACCAGCAGGCCGCATGGATGGCCGCCGAATGCTCCAAGAGCGCCGCGGCCGAGCTGCTGCGGTGCACCTGGCGCACGGTCGGCCGGATCGTCGAGCGCTACACCGCCGACCGCGACCGGCACACCGACCGGCTGGCCGCACTGCGCCGGATCGGCATCGACGAGATCTCCTACCGCAAGGGCCAGCGCTACATGACCGTCGTGGTCGACCACGACACCGCCCGGGTGGTGTGGATGGCCGACGGCCACGGCACCGACGTCCTCACCCGGTTCTTCGACGAACTCGGCCAGGCCCGAGCCGCACGGCTGACCCACATCAGTGCCGACGGCGCCGGCTGGATCACCCAGGTCGTCGCCGATCGCGCGCCCGGTGCGCTGCGGGTGATGGACCCGTTCCACGTGGTGGCCTGGGCCACCGAGGCGCTGAACACCGAGCGTCGGGCCTCGTGGAACCGGGCCCGCCGCGAACTCGGCGACCGCCAGGCCGCCCGGGCGCTGAAGGACTCCCGTTTCGCGCTGTGGAAGAACGCCGAGGACCTGACCGACCGCCAGGCCGCCAAGCTCACCTGGATCGCCGCCACCGACCCGCGCCTGCACCGCGCCTGGCGGCTGAAGGAAGCCCTGCGGGCCGTCTTCGCCTTGGCCAAGCGCCGCCCCACCGCCGCCCTCAAGGCCCTGGACCAGTGGATCGGCTGGGCCCGCCGCTGCCGCATCCCCGCCTTCGTCGACCTCCAACGCACGATCACGCGCCACTACGACGCCATCCGCTCGGCGCTGGTCACCGGCCTGTCCAACGGGTTGATCGAGTCCACCAACACCAAGACCCGCCTGATCATCCGGCGCGGCTTCGGCTTCCACTCCGCCGACGCCGTCATTGCCCTCGTCATGCTGACCCTCGCAGGCCCCCGGCCCATCCTCCCCGGACGCCAACCCTCAACAGCCTGACCCACACATCAAGCAGGAGAGCC
>NZ_JBHYUU010000400.1:0-1394 GCF_042749955.1 Kitasatospora sp. NPDC059462
CTGAGACCTGATGCCGAGCCGATTGTGGTGAAGTGGATGATCCTATGCTGTCGAGAAAAGCCTCTAGCGAGTTTCATGGCGGCCCGTACCCCAAACCGACTCAGGTGGTCAGGTAGAGAATACCGAGGCGTTCGGGTGAACTATGGTTAAGGAACTCGGCAAAATGCCCCCGTAACTTCGGGAGAAGGGGGGCCATTCCTGGTGACGGCACTTGCTGTCTGAGCTGGGGGTGGCCGCAGAGACCAGCGAGAAGCGACTGTTTACTAAAAACACAGGTCCGTGCGAAGCCGTAAGGCGATGTATACGGACTGACGCCTGCCCGGTGCTGGAACGTTAAGGGGACCGGTTAGCTCCATTTCGG
Source organism: Kitasatospora sp. NPDC059462 (assembly GCF_042749955.1). NCBI lineage: Bacteria > Bacillati > Actinomycetota > Actinomycetes > Kitasatosporales > Streptomycetaceae > Kitasatospora > Kitasatospora sp. NPDC059462. The sequence goes on from NZ_JBHYUU010000400.1 coordinate 362, forward strand.
TGGGGCGAAGCTGAGAACTTAAGCGCCAGTAAACGGCGGTGGTAACTATAACCATCCTAAGGTAGCGAAATTCCTTGTCGGGTAAGTTCCGACCTGCACGAATGGCGTAACGACTTCTCGACTGTCTCAACCATAGGCCCGGTGAAATTGCATTACGAGTAAAGATGCTCGTTTCGCGCAGCAGGACGGAAAGACCCCGGGACCTTTACTATAGCTTGATATTGGTGTTCGGTTCGGCTTGTGTAGGATAGGTGGGAGACTTTGAAGCCGTGACGCCAGTCATGGTGGAGTCGTCGTTGAAATACCACTCTGGTCGTGCTGGATGTCTAACCTGGGTCCGTGATCCGGATCAGGGACAGTGTCTGGTGGGTAGTTTAACTGGGGCGGTTGCCTCCTAAAGGGTAACGGAGGCGCCCAAAGGTTCCCTCAGCCTGGTTGGCAATCAGGTGTTGAGTGTAAGTGCACAAGGGAGCTTGACTGTGAGACTGACGGGTCGAGCAGGTACGAAAGTAGGGACTAGTGATCCGGCGGTGGCTTGTGGAAGCGCCGTCGCTCAACGGATAAAAGGTACCCCGGGGATAACAGGCTGATCTTCCCCAAGAGTCCATATCGACGGGATGGTTTGGCACCTCGATGTCGGCTCGTCGCATCCTGGGGCTGGAGTAGGTCCCAAGGGTTGGGCTGTTCGCCCATTAAAGCGGTACGCGAGCTGGGTTTAGAACGTCGTGAGACAGTTCGGTCCCTATCCGCTGTGCGCGTAGGAGTGTTGAGAAGGGCTGTCCCTAGTACGAGAGGACCGGGACGGACGAACCTCTGGTGTGCCAGTTGTTCTGCCAAGGGCATGGCTGGTTGGCTACGTTCGGGAGGGATAACCGCTGAAAGCATCTAAGCGGGAAGCCTGCTTCGAGATGAGCACTCCCACCTCCTTGAGAGGGTAAGGCTCCCAGTAGACGACTGGGTTGATAGGCCGGATATGGAAGCCCTGTGAGGGGTGGAGTTGACCGGTACTAATAGGCCGAGGGCTTGTCCTCAG
>NZ_JBHYUU010000401.1:0-1385 GCF_042749955.1 Kitasatospora sp. NPDC059462
GGGGCTCCTCCTTGTCCGCCCCGCCCCCCCGCCGGGGGGGCCCCCCCCCGCCGCCGGGGGCCCCCCCGGGCGCCGTCGCGGGGGTGTTCAGCGCAGGACCACGCCCGGGTCCTGGGCGGCCTGCGGGACCTTGACGCTGGAGCGGTCGTCGCGCAGCGCCTGGACGGTGAACATCGGCACGTCCTTGACGGGGATCGCGAGCATCCGGGCGGCGGCGACCGGGCCGCCGGAGACGGTCTCCACGGTGAGCGCGAAGCTGCCGTTCAGCCCGGCGGGCTCGGGCGCCGGGAGGGCGACGGTGCCGCCGGCGGGCAGCTGGACCTCCTGGGTGGCGGGGGTGCCGCCGCCGGTGCCGGCCGAGGCGGTGACCCGGACGGTGGCGGCCTCGCCGGTGGAGGTGAGGAAGAGCGTGGACGCCCCGCCGCCCCGGTTGTCGGCGACGGTGGCGCGGGCACCGACCGGCACGGTGCCGGCCAGCCAGGCGGCGTCGGACTTGCCGCCGGCCCCGGCGCGGTCGATCCGCAGGCCGGCCACCACGGGGGTGGGGTGCTTGTCGTCGCTGGGCGACACCCGCAGGCCGGCGACCTCGTCGCGGGTGACCTTGCCGAGGTCGACGGCGGCCACCATGCCGGCCTTGACGTGGATGGACTCGTTGCCGGCCGGGGTGAACCAGCCGTTCTTGCCGGAGAGCTCGATCTTCAGGTCGGCGTCGTCCTCCGGCGGGGCCCAGACGACCAGGCGGGCGGCCGAGGTGTCGGCGGGCAGGCCGGGCATGACCTGGACGGGCGCGGGGTCGGCGGAGGCGGGCACCCAGTCGGCGCCCTTGCCGGCGTCGGCGGCGTGCAGGGCGGCGCCGACCCGGCCGGTGCGGGCGACCACGTGCACGGCGAGGTCGGCGACCTGGCCCTTGCTCAGGGTCGACAGCAGCACCGACTGCGAGCTGCCGGGGGCGATGGTGATGCCGTTGGCGGCGTCGTTCTCGATCAGGCCCTTGTCGCCGTAGAGCTTGAGGTCGACCACGGCGGCACTGGATTCGGTGTTGACCAGGCTGATGTAGTCGGTGCGGCCCTCGGCGGTGGAGCCGCCGGCGAACCAGAAGCCGGTGCCGGACGGCGTGCAGGTGATCCCGGACAGGCCCAGGCCGCGCTGCTCGGTGACGGTGGTGGTCTGGGTGACGGTGAAGCCGGGGGCGAGCGCGCCGGTGGCGACCGCCCCGCTGCCGGGGGCCGTGTCGCCGTTGGCGGCGGGGGCGGTCACCGGGGTGCCGGGCCTGGCCAGGGTGAGCCGGGCGTCGGAGGGCGCGGCGTCCTTGTCGGCGGCCGGCGCGGCGGTGGGGGCCGCGGGTGCGCCGGTGGCGGCCGGGGTCGCGGGCGCGGTGCCCGGCG
>NZ_JBHYUU010000402.1:0-1345 GCF_042749955.1 Kitasatospora sp. NPDC059462
GGGCGCAGGTAGACGAGTCCGGCGAGGGTGTCCATGTAGACGGCCTCGACGGGATTGCCGGAGAAGTCCCGGTGTCCGAGGTCCCGGACGACTTCCCCGACGGTGGGGGCGTAAATGGGCATGCGGGGGCTGGGCATGGGGGCTCCATTGATTGCGCAGGGTCCCGGATCTCTCACGGGGTGTAGCCATGGTGGACCTCCGCGCCCTAGGATCGGAAGGCATCCCCAATTGACAGATATCCCCGTGGGATTCAGGGATCGAAGAGGCCTGATCATGCGCGAGACGGAACTTGACCCGGCGACATCTCCCCTTGCGGCTTTCGGCGTTCAACTCCGCAGGTCACGCAAGGCGGCGGGGCTTAGCCAAGTGCAGCTGGGGCAGCTCACCAACCTGAGTGACAGCCAGGTCTCCAACCTCGAAAGAGGTACGCGCACTCCCACACTCGACTGGGTCCGCGTGGCTGACCAAGTGTTGGACACCGGTGGGACGCTAGAACTGATGTACTGGAGCCTCAACGGCCCTGCCTTGCTGGAGGGATTCCCGGAGTATGTGGCTCACGAGGCAAAGGCTGTCGAGCTGCGCCAGTTCGAGCTCGGCGTCATTCCGGGGTTGTTCCAGACCAGGGCTTACGCCGAGACGATGGCCGCAGCAGATGTGCGACGAGGTGTCATCACGGAGGAGGCGGCCGAGGGGAGGGTCTCCTACCTTCTCACTCGCCAACAGCGTCTCACTGGCCCGAACTCGCCTTTTGTCCACGCCGTTCTGGACGAAAGCTGCCTCCGTCGCATCGTGGGCGGGTCGCGGGTGATGCGGGAACAACTCGAACATCTAGCGGAGTTGGCGGACCGCCCCCGGACTATCATTCAGGTGGCGCCGTTCTCGATGGGCGAGCGCCGAACCCTCGCATTGCCGGTCGTTCTGCTGACCATGGCGGACCGCAGCATGCTGGGGTACACCGAATCCCAAGAGCGCGGCTTCCTCACCAGGGAATCCCAGACAGTCACCCTGTGGGCCAGGGACTACGATCGGCTCCAGGTGGGATCCAGTTCGGATGTGGCATCCCTCGAAGTGATCCGCGCAGCCCGGAAGGACCTCCGACCATGAGCCGCACCGCCCCCGTAGACCTGATCGGCGCCGCGTGGCTGAAGTCCAGCTACAGCCAGAACGGTGGGAACTGCATCGAGGTCGCCCCCGGCCTCCCGAACGTCGTTCCCGTCCGTGACTCCAAGGACCCTGCCGGCCCCGCGCTCGTCTTTCCCGCCTCCGCCTGGCAGTCCTTCGTGACCGCCGTCCAGGCCGGCGAGTTCGGCACCATCTGAGCTCAGCTCGGCGATGGGCCTCGACC
>NZ_JBHYUU010000403.1:0-1286 GCF_042749955.1 Kitasatospora sp. NPDC059462
GCCGGGGGCCGGTGTCCTGACGGGATCGGCACCCTGGCGGGGGTCAGCACCCCGACGGGGGCCAGGACAGGCCGGGGTCCATGGCCTGAAGGACCTGGAGGCATATCCTGCGCAGCTGTTCGAGCTGCTCGGCGTCCAGCGGGTCCACCACCAGTGACCTCACCTGCTCCACGTGGCCGGGCGCGCTGCTCACGAGCTTGCGCAACCCGTCCTCGGTGAGGACGGCGTTGGTGGCGCGGCCGTCGCCCTGGCAGCGCTCGCGGCGGACGTAGCCCTGCCCTTCGAGCCGGGTGACCACGTGGGAGAGCCGCGAGAGCGAGCCGTTGGCGAGGACGGCGAGGTCGCTCATCCGCAGGGTGCGGTCCGGGGCGTCGGAGAGGCCGGCCAGGACGAGGTACTCGAACTGGTTCAGGCCCGCGTCCGCCCTCAGCTGGGCGTCCAAGGCGGCCGGCAGTTTGATGATCATCGCGCTGAACGCCTTCCAGGCCTCCAGTTCGGATGCGCTGAGCCAGCGCGGTTCGTCCCTGTCCATGGCGCCCACTCTAGAACCCGAAGATTCACTTGACGCTTCAAGTAGTTCGGGAGTAGCTTGCTTGAAGCTTCAACTCAAGTCTTCGGAGTGACATGAACGTCTTTCTCTGGGTCCTCGCCGGCCTCCTCGCCGCCCTGTTCCTCGCGGCCGGCACGCCCAAGCTGCTCCAGTCCAAGGAGAAGGTCATCGAGGCCACCGGGACCTGGGCGGTGACCTATCCGCCCGCCGCGATCAAGGCGATCGGCCTGCTGGAGATCCTGGGCGGCATCGGCCTCGTGCTGCCGGCCGCCGTCGACGTCGCGCCCGCGCTGGTCCCGGTCGCGGCGACCGGGCTGGGGATCATCATGGCCGGCGCCGCCGTCGTGCACGGCCGGCGCGGCGAGGGCCGCAGCGTCGTGGTCAACGTGCTCCTGCTGGTCCTGGCGGCGGTCGTGGCCTGGGGACGTTTCGGGCCGTACGCGTTCTAACGGACGGTCGGGGGCGGTCGACAGCGAGCGATATCGGTCGCGGGAAATCAGAAGTTGACACGCTTGTGACGACGAGTCGCGCGTAAAGCCTTCCCCAAGCGCGCACCGTTCTGGCATGTTGCGTTCAAATCCCGTGTGATCCCCTCGAACACGGGTCGATCGGAGGACGCACGTGTCACCCCTGATATCCCGTCCGATGTCCCGTCGGGCCGGCCGCCCCGCCGCCGCGCTCGCCCTCCTCGCCGCCGCGGCCCTGGCCGCTCCGGCGACCCTGGCCACCGCGGCGC
>NZ_JBHYUU010000404.1:0-1280 GCF_042749955.1 Kitasatospora sp. NPDC059462
TAGAGCCCCTCCAGATCCCAACCACGATCCGCCGGGAACCCACCGATCGCATCACCACCCCCGGCCACCAGCCGCCACAACTCCTCCGGCGACGCAACGCCACCGGGATACCGGCAACTCATCCCCACGATCGCGATCGGCTCGTCCGCCCCGGCCGTCGGCCGGGAGAGGCCGGCGAGCTCCCGCTCGGCCGTCGACGAGCCGACCAGCTCGGCCAGCAGGTACCGCGCGAGCGCCTCCGGCGTCGGGTGGTCGAAGACCAGCGTCGCCGGCAGCCGCACCCCGCAGGCCGCGTTCAGCGCGTTGCGCAGTTCCACGGCCGTCAGCGAGTCGAAGCCCAGGTCCCGGAACTGGCGGTCCACCGCGACGGTGGCCGCCGACTCGTGGCCCAGGACGGTGGCCGCCTGCTCGCGCACCAGGGACTGCACGAGGTCGAACTGCTCGGCCTCGGAGCGGCCCGCCAGTCGCTGCGCCAGCGAGGATCCGGGCGCGGCCGTGGCGGCACCGGCCGTCGTGCGCCGCACCGGGGTCCGCACCAGAGCGCTGAGCAGCGGCGGCAGCGACCCGGAGCGGGCCTGTGCGGCCAGCGCGGCGTACTCCAGCCGGGTGGGCACCACGACCGGCTCGGCGGTGCGCAGGGCGGCGTCGAAGAGCGCCAGGCCGTCGGCGGTCTCGATCGCGGTCATCCCCGAGCGGGAGATCCGGCGCCGGTCCGCCTCGCTCAACTCGCCGCTCAGCGTGCTGTCCTGGGCCCACAGGCCCCACGCCGTCGACACCGCCGGCAGCCCGGCCGCCCGCCGCTGCTGCGCGAGCGCGTCCAGGAAGGCGTTCGCCGCCGCGTAGTTGCCCTGCCCCGCACTGCCGAGCACCCCGGCCGCCGAGGAGAACAGGACGAACGCCGACAGCTCCGCATCCCGCGTCAACTCGTCCAGATGCAGAGCCGCGTCCACCTTCGGACGGAACACCCGGTCGATCCGCTCCGGCGTGAGGGCGGTGACGATGCCGTCCTCCACCACTCCCGCCGCGTGGACGACTCCGGTCAGCGGGTGCTCGGCCGGGACGGCCGCCAGCAGCGCGGCGAGCGCATCACGGTCCGCCACGTCGCACGCCGTGGTGGTCACCTCGGCGCCCAGGGCGGCGAGTTCGGTCTCGAACTCCACGGCTCCCGGTGCCAGTTCCCCGCGACGGCTCACCAGCAGCAGACGCCGCACACCGTGCCCGACCACCAGATGACGAGCCACCAACCGCCCCAACGTCCCGCTCGCACCCGTCACCAGCAC
>NZ_JBHYUU010000405.1:0-1279 GCF_042749955.1 Kitasatospora sp. NPDC059462
GCCCGGCGCGCGGCCCGGTCTCTGCCATCGGCCACCCGGCCCCCGGCCGGAACCGGCCGGGTGACGGACCGGTTGCACTCGCGTGAAGCACCTCCGCCGCGCCGTCCGTGGTACCGCACATCTCGTCACCCGGCTCTGCTCCGCCATCGAGCGCCTCGACGCGCGCGCGGACGCCGCCCTGAGGGCCCGGCTGCGCCCGCTCGTCACCCGCCTGGCCACCCTGCTGCAACGGATGGCCGCCGCCAACTGCAGCGACGCCCTCACCCGTCACCTCCCCTGCCGCGCCGCCCGCGAGCGCACCCGGGACCGCTCCGCGGCCACCGGGCCCTCGCCGCTGGACGACTGACCGGCGGGAGGGCCGGGGCCCGTTCCCGGGGCCCGGCTTCGAACCCCCGTCGCCCCTCGTCCACCCGGAGGGCGGCCCGGGCGGCGTCCGGGCCGCGTCCGGGCGCGTGCATCGGCGGTGCGGAGGCGGGGGCGCCTCCCGGCCGCCGGGTGTGGGGCGCGTCGGCCGGGAGGCGGGGGTTCGGAGCCGGGCCCGGCTAGGCGCGGCAGAGGCCGGTGGTCCAGTCGACGGTGGCCGTGGCGCGGGAGTACTGCCACTCGGGGCCGAGCAGTTCCCGGTCCAGCTGGGCGGCGGCGCCCCGGTCCTCCACGAGGTGGCCGTAGTCCTGGAGCCAGGCCGGGTAGAGGTTCTTCGAGCCGATGTAGAACGCCTCGTCGTCCACCGCGACCAGCTTGTGGTGCAGCGCGTACGGGTGGCCGTCGGCCCAGGTGGCGGCGGGGGCGGCACGGAAGGTGGCGAGCTGGAGGTTGCCGCACAGCGCGGCGCCCGCCCGGCCGCCGTCGCCGGTGAGGGCGGTGAGGCGGGCCTTGAGCAGATCGCCGATCTCGGCGAGCGACTTGATCTGCGAGTAGCCGCCGCTGCCGATCGCGCCCCGGTTGGCCGGGTCGCTGACCACGATCCGCACCTTCACGCCGTCGGCGAGCTTGGCGGCGAGCGTGTCGTAGAGGCGGGCGTCGTAGCGGGCGAGGGGCGGGCAGGTGGCGTTGAGGTCCTGCTGGGAAATCTCGACGTGCCGGCGGGCGCTGCCGACGAGGGCGCGCAGGGCGTTCTCCTCGGGGTTGACCGTCTCGTAGTCGCGGTCGGCGTTGGTGTTGTCGTGCAGCGCCAGCCCGCAGCCCCCGGCGTGCGCCGCCCCGGGGGCGGGTGCCGGGCGGTAAGCGGAGCCCCGGAGGACGTCCTAGAAAACCACGCCCAAAACCCCCACCGCGCTCA
>NZ_JBHYUU010000406.1:0-1268 GCF_042749955.1 Kitasatospora sp. NPDC059462
ATGAGGTCTTCGTCGAGGGTGATGCGGCCGAAGTCCATGGCGACGGTGGTGGTCGTCTTGCCGGAGACGTGGCTGAGGTCGTCGATGCCGGCGGAGGCCGAGGTCATGACGGCTTCGGTGCGCAGGGGGTTGATCTCGGAGACGGCGCCGACGAGCGTGGTCTTGCCGACGCCGAAGCCGCCCGCGACGACGATCTTCGCGGAGGTGGTGGCGCGGGTGGGGGCGGCCGCGTTAGAGCTTGCGAAGTCCACTGAGGACCCTTTCGAGCAGCGTGACGTCGGGCTGGTTTCCGGTTTCGCCGCCGGAAGCGGGCTGGTGGATGGCGACGAGGCCGGCCTCGGCCAGGTCGGCCACGAGGATGCGGGCCACTCCCAGGGGAAGGGAGAGCAGCGCCGACACCTCGGCCACGGACTTGACCTCGGTGCACAGGGTGCAGATCCGCTGATGCTCGGGGAGCAGGGTGGCCAGGCGTTGCGGATCCACGTCGGCGGAGACGAGCGCCTCCAGGGCGAGCTCGTACCGGGGCCGGGTCCGTCCGCCGGTCATCGCGAACGGGCGGATCAGCGGTCCGGAGTCCGGCTCGTCCTCGAAGTCGTCGCCCGCTCCGGCGTCCTGGCCCGGTCCGTGGTGACCGGGCGCCGGGGCGGGGTGTCCGGCCGGCTGCCCGGCGACCGGGCCGCGGCCGGGGAGGTGGCCGGAGTAGTGGCCGGGCTGCTGCCCGACCGTTCCGTCCGGGTAGCCGGGCGGGGGAGCGTCGTACGAGGGCCGGGGCTGGGCGTACTGGTCGTACTGTCCCGGCGCGTACGGCTGGCCGTACGACGGCCGGCCGTAGTGCTGGCCGGGCTGGCCGTGCTGGCCGTGGAGCGGCTGGCCGTACTGCTGACCGTGGCCGACGACGCCGGGTGCTCCGAAGGCGTCATGGCCTGTGCCAGGGTACGGAACGCCGTACTGGCCGCTGCGGTCGTCGGGCGGTGTCACGGTTCCTCTCCTCACAGGGTGCGGCGGTGCGTTGCGAGCTCGGGCACGGGTCCGGAGCCGGTGGTGCGAAGGCCGTACAACGTCCGATCCCGAGCCCGCCGAAGCGGGCCCGGGACGAACGCGGAGGTGCTTCGAATACCTGGACGGTATCCGACGGACCGTCAGTGCAGGAGACTGCCCTGGAGTTCTGCGCGCAGTGCGGGGGTGAGAACGGCGCCGGCGCGGTCGACGAGCAGTGCCATCTCGTATCCGACCAGGCCGATGTCGGAGTCGGGGGCGGCGAGGACGGC
>NZ_JBHYUU010000407.1:0-1235 GCF_042749955.1 Kitasatospora sp. NPDC059462
AAACACACAAGACTCCACGCGCCGCCCCGCGGTAAAACAAAAAACCCCGGCCCCTGCCCGCGGGGCCGTCCTGGCCTCCGGGGGCCGGGTGGTAGGTTCCTGTCCACCTCGACAGAGCCTCGAAAGGCCGCCCACCGACAGGGAGTGCCATGCCGATCCCGGCGGACGATCGCCGTGCCCGCATCCTCGACACGGTGCGCGCCCTGGGCACCGTCCGGGTGGTGGACCTCGCCGAGCGGCTGGGCCTGCCCGCCGTCACCGTCCGCCGGGACGTCGCGGCCCTCGCCGACGCCGGCCGGCTCCGCCGTACGCACGGTTCCGTCTCGGCCGGCGGCCCCGGGCCGGGCGGTCCCGCGTCCGGTGCTCCCGGATCCGCCCCCGCCCCCGCGCCGGACCGCCCCGGCGAGGCCGTCACCCTGGGGCTGCTCGTCCCCGCCGTGGTGCAGTACTTCGACGAGGTGATCACCGGCGCGCGCACCGCCGCCGCCGGGGCCGGCGTCCACCTGGTCCTCGGCATCTCCTCCTACGAGGCCAGCGCCGACCGCGTCCAGGTCGACCAACTGCTCGCCTCCGGTGTCCAGGGCCTGCTGCTCGCTCCGAACTGGAGCGCCGCCGACCGCCCGGAGGAACACGCCTGGGTGGCCGAACTCCCCGTCCCCGCCGTCCTGCTGGAGCGCCGCCCGGCCCCCGGCAGCCCCGCCGCCGCCCTCGACGCGGTCGGCTCCGACCACCGGCACGGCGTCCTGCTCGCCCTGCGTCACCTCACCGGCCTCGGCCACCGCAGGGTGGCGCTGGCGGCCCGCACCGACACCTGGACGGCCCATCAGGTCCGCCAGGGCTACGCCGAGGCCTGCCGGACGCTCGACCTGCCCGCCGAGCCCGTCATCGACGTCCTCACCCCGGCCGCCGGGGTCGACGACGTCGCGGCCCGGCTGGCCGGGGCCGTCTCCGGCGGCCTCGGCGCCGCGCTCGTCCACAACGACCAGGACGCCCTGCAACTGCTGCCCCTGCTGCGGGCCAGGGGCGTGCGGGTCCCCGGGGACCTCGCGCTGGTCAGCTACGACGACGTGTTCGCCGCCCTCGGGGCCCCGCCGCTGACCGCCGTGGCCCCGCCCAAGCGCGCCGTCGGCGCCGCCGCGGTGGACCTCCTGGTGCGGCGGCTGGGTGCCGGCGGCGGTGCCCTGCCGGTGCACCACCTGGAGCTGCTGCCGGACCTGACGGTGCGCGAGTCCTCC
>NZ_JBHYUU010000408.1:0-1226 GCF_042749955.1 Kitasatospora sp. NPDC059462
CCGTCCGCGTCCCAGTCGATCCGGTTCAGCAGCCGCTGGATCCGGTCCGGGCCACCGTGACCCGCCTCCTCGGCCACCGTCCAGCCGTTCTTGCGTTCCAACGGCGCCAGCAGACCCCGCATGTACGCCAGCGCGGACTCCCGCGACTCACTCCGCGCGAACCGATGTGCAAACCGCCCGTGCAGCCGAGCCAGTCCGTCCGACCAGCGACGAGCATCGACCTCGGATATGTCCCCACCCATGAACAATCCAACGAGCAGATCCGACGAACGTCACGGTAAGCACCGTTGCAGTACTAGTCCTTTCAACGCGCGGGCAGGCACCCTTCACGCTGGTCACCAGCGCCGGCACCCACGGCTGGAATGCCGGTATCGGACGCGGCCGGAGAGTGCCCAGTCCAAGCTGCCCGAGTGGCAGGTCGGCAGGATCGCCGGCGGCCGCTGAGTGCTGAACGTGTCGTCCAGTCCTAGCGCGGCGCAGGCTACCAGGCGGTGATCCTCCGCCAGGGCCGCTCGTAGGTAACGCCGCAGAGACGGCAGTGTGCCTGGAAAAGCGCTGAGGCAGGCGTGAACGAGGTGCTGGGCTCGGCTGGCTGCTCGCAGCCGCCGACCCGCGTGAGGAGGCGCGGCTGCTCGCAGCCGCAGGCCGGCTTCGGCTCCGGCACCGCCTCTGCCGTTCTGCAGGGCGGCACCCGCCGGGCCACGTCCGTGTCCGATCTCCCGCTTCCGACCCCTACCCGAGCAACGGACCGACGGGCACCGAGCTCGGTCGGACGTGCATCGAAGATCGACCGCAGCCCGTCCCCGAAGAGCCGACAAGTCCTACGGCTCAAGCCTCCTCGACCAGTCCGCAGGCAGACGGGAACGCCTCCAAGAACTCACGTCGACCGGGATTGGTCTCGGCTTCGGCGAGATTCCCGATCACCAACAGGAAGCGGTTGAGCTGCTCGGGAGGCAAGCCCTTGAGCACCGCGGCGGTGCTCTCCATCACTCCCACCGCAGCGTCGGAATCCACCTCGTCCTCATCACAACCGTCGAGGAACCAGGGGTTGTCGATGAGGAGTCCGGCGAGGACAGGAACCAGCGGATCGATGTCGGTCACCCGGAGAATCTAGCCTGAGCCGAGCCGTGTGCTAGGAGCTGTTCAAGGTTCGGATCATGTGGCTGGGGTCAGAGACTTCAGCCACATGATCGATCCGCGGAGGTGCAGGCCTGCCGCGTAGCTCT
>NZ_JBHYUU010000409.1:0-1226 GCF_042749955.1 Kitasatospora sp. NPDC059462
GGCCGCCCCCCCCCGCCTCTACGGGCCGGGGGCCACCGGGCGGTGTCCGGGGGATGGTGGGGGGGGGGGGGCCCGGGGGCAACCGGGCGCGCCCCCGCGCGGTTGTGCTCGCGTCGGATCAGGCCTTGCGGGCCTTGACCTCGGCGGTGAGCTGCGGCAGCACCTCGAAGAGGTCGCCGACCACGCCGTAGTCGGCGAGCTCGAAGATCGGGGCCTCGGGGTCCTTGTTGACGGCCACGATGGTCTTCGAGGTCTGCATGCCGGCCCGGTGCTGGATCGCGCCCGAGATGCCCGCCGCGATGTAGAGCTGCGGGGAGACCTGCTTGCCGGTCTGGCCGACCTGGCTGCTGTGCGGGTACCAGCCGGCGTCCACGGCGGCGCGCGAGGCGCCGACGGCCGCGCCCAGGGCGTCGGCCAGCTCCTCGACCACGCCGAAGCCCTCGGCGGCGCCGACGCCGCGGCCGCCGGAGACCACGATCGCGGCCTCGGTCAGCTCCGGGCGGCCGGTGGAGACCCGCGGGGTGCGCGAGACGACCTTGGCGGCGTTGCCGGTGAACGCGACGGTGACGTCCTCCACCGTGCCGGCGGCCGGGGCGGCCTCCGGGGCGACGGCGTTCGGCTTGACGGTGATCACCGGGGCGCCGTGCGACACCGTGGACTTCACCTGGAAGGAGGCGGCGAACACCGACTGGGTGGCGACCGGGCCGCCGTCACCGGCCTCCAGGTCGACGGCGTCGGTGATGATGCCGGAGCCGATCCGCAGGGCGACGCGGGCGGCGATCTCCTTGCCCTCGCCGGACGAGGTGACCAGCACCGCGGCGGGCGCCGCGGACGCGGCGATCGGGGCCAGTGCGTCGACCTTGGGGACGACCAGCTGGTCGGTGAACTCGGCGCCGTCGGCGACGTACACCTTCGCGGCGCCGTACTCGGCGGCCTTGGCGGCCAGCGCGGCGGCCTTGTCGCCGGCGCCGAGGACGACGGCGGACGGCTCGCCGATGCGGCGGGCCAGGGTCAGCAGCTCCAGGGCCGGCTTGCGGACCGCGCCGTCGGCGTGGTCCAGGAGAACCAGGATCTCAGCCATGATTCATTGCTCCTGATCGATCGTTGGATGCGCGAACGCGGTGGGGGGTCAGATGAACTTCTGGCCGGCGAGGAATCCGGCGAGCGCCTTGCCGCCCTCGCCCTCGTCCTTGACGACCGTGCCCGCGGTGCGCGCCGGACGCGCC
>NZ_JBHYUU010000410.1:0-1204 GCF_042749955.1 Kitasatospora sp. NPDC059462
CCACCGCGGCCGCCGCCGCGCCCGGGCCGCGCTCGGCGACGCGCTGCCGGACCGGCATCCGGACGACCCGGCCCGGGCCCGCGCCTGCTGGGCCGAGGCGCACGGCATCCTGGCCCCGATCGGCGCGCCGGAGGCCGAGCGCCTGGTGCCGCTGCTCGGCGACGGCCACCCGGCCGGGCCGACCCGGCGGTCCTGGCCCTCCTGGCTTCCGGCCTGACGAGCCCGGACCGGAGCACCGGAGCACCGGACCGCCGGACCGGGCGCGGACGGCCGGAAGCCGACGCCCCGGCCGTCCGCACCGCGCACCGGCTCAGGCCGCGGAGACCGTCCACACCTGGTCGGCCGAGCCCGCGCAGGTGCGGACCGTGGCGGGCGCGCCCGGACCGGCGGCGGACAGGCAGCGCTTCGCGTCCCGGGCGACGGTCACCACGTAGCCCCCGGGCACCGGGAAGAACGACCAGACCTGGCTCGGCGGGGTGGCGTTGGGCGCCGGCCGGTACGCCAGCTGCGTCTGCGCGCGGGTCTCCTCCAGGTTCAGGACCTTGGTGTACTCGGTGGCGCCGTTGAGCAGGGCGTACCCGCCGTCCGCGTAGGGGGTCAGCTGCCAGACGCCGCCGGGGCCGCCGTCGTCCGAGGACAGGACCACCGGGTTGCCCGGCCGGTTGAGCGAGGCCTGGTCGTACAGCACGGACCCGCCGTTGGACAGCCGGGCGAGCGTGGGCAGCGTGCCGCCCGGCTGGGTCGGGGGCTTGACGGGCGGGTCCGTCGGGACGGTGCCGGGCGGCGGGGGCGGGGGAGGGGAGGCGGTGTACGGCGGCGGGGAGGCGGTGTAGGTCGGCTTGGGCGCGTAGGTGTAGTCCGGGGCCGGGGGGACGGTCCGCCGCGGCGTGGCGGTGTACCCCGGGACGCTCGGCGGCGGCTCGGCCGTGTAGGCGGGGCCGTCCGGCGCCGGGGGCTGCCCGGGCGCCGGCGAGGAGCCGCCCGGCGCGGCCGGGGCCGTGGAGCCGGCGGGGGTGTCCGGGGCGCCGGGGGCGGGGGCGCCCGGAGGGCCGACGGGGGCGTTCGACGCGGCGCCGTCCCGCCCGGTTCCGCCGGCCGTACCGCCCGCGCCTGCGGACGTCCCGCCGGCCGTTCCGCCGCCCGCGCCCTCGGCCGTGCCGCCGGTGCCCGTCGGACCGCCCGCCCCGGGCAGCGGCGCACCGGG
>NZ_JBHYUU010000411.1:0-1157 GCF_042749955.1 Kitasatospora sp. NPDC059462
GGGTGTGGGCGCGGCGGGGCCCGCCCGGGCCCCCCCTCCCCCCCGGCGCCCCCCGGGGGGGGGGGGCCCCGGGGGGGGGGGGGGGGGGGGGCGGGCGGGGGGGGGGGGGCCGGGCGGCGCCCGGGGCGGCGGCCGCGCGGCCGGACGGTCAGAGCGCGGCGACCTCGGCCCGCAGGGCGGGCAGGGTGGCGTACATCGTGCCGCCGGGGCAGTCGGTGGCCAGCCAGTCGCGGTGGCCGCTGATCAGGTCGACCGGCTTGGTCACGCCGTTGACCGGGTTGACGAAGGTGACGTGGGCCTGCGGGTCGAGCCCGTGGGTGCGGGTCAGCAGCGCGAGCACCAGGGCGAGCGAGTGGCGGGCCGCGGCGGTCGGCTCCTGGCCGGTCAGGGTGCCCAGCAGGGCGACGCCGAGGTTGCCGGAGTTGAAGCCGGAGGTGTGGAAGGCGGTGACCACGTTGCCGGCGGTGTCGTGCGCCGGCAGGCCGTCGTCGCCGGACCAGCGGCCCTCGTAGATCCGGCCCGCCTCGTCGATCAGGAAGTGGTAGCCGATGTCGCCCCAGTCCTGGGTGACGGCGTGGTACTCGTAGATCGCCCGCACGGTGGCGGCCGGGTCGGCGTCCGCGTTCGGGGTGTCGGTGTGGTGCACCGTCAGGGTCTGCAGCGGGTAGTACTTGGCGGGGGAGTTCTCCACGCCGTTCTTGAAGCGCTTGGACTCGTCGGCGCCCCATGCGGCACGGCTGAGGTACTCGACGCCGCAGAAGGTGACCGGCGCGGTCGGGGAGAGCGCGGCGGTGCGGGCCGGGCCCCGGGTGGTGTCCAGGGCGGTGGAGCGCAGGTTGGCCGCGCCGTCGGGCAGCCGCAGCTCGTAGCCGGTGGCGCCGCCCGCCGGGACGAGGACGGCCGCGCCCGCGGCGGCACCGCCGGCCGGCCCGCCCGGCAGGTCGGGCCCGCCCGCGCAGCCCGCGGTGAGCGGCTGCCAGGCGCCGGGGCCGGTGCCCTCGTGGTGCAGGCGGATCGCGCCGCCGCGCCGGGGACCGTCCCAGCTGACGCCGACGTAGTGGATCGGGAAGTCGGTGCGCGCCGCGGCGGCCGCGCGCCCGGCCGCGGAGCGCGACCGGGTGGCCGGCACGGTGACCGTGCGGGCGCCCGGGCCGGCC
>NZ_JBHYUU010000412.1:0-1144 GCF_042749955.1 Kitasatospora sp. NPDC059462
CTACGGCAGGTTGCGGGCCATGACGATGCGCTGGATCTGGTTGGTGCCCTCGTAGATCTGCGTGATCTTCGCGTCCCGCATCATCCGCTCCAACGGATAGTCCCGCGTGTACCCGTACCCACCCAGCAACTGCACCGCATCCGTCGTGATCTCCATCGCCGCATCCGACGCGAAACACTTCGCCGCCGCACCGAAGAACGTCAGATCCCCGTCCCCCCGCTGCGACCTCGCCGCCGCCGCATACGTCAACTGACGCGCCGCCTCCAGCTTCATCGCCATGTCCGCCAACATGAACTGCACACCCTGGAAATCACCGATCGGCTTCCCGAACTGCCGACGCTCCCGCACATACCCCTTCGCATAGTCCAACGCCCCCTGCGCGATCCCCAACGCCTGCGCCGCGATCGTCACCCGCGTATGGTCCAGCGTCCGCATCGCCGTCGCGAACCCCGTCCCCTCCGCACCGATCATCCGATCCGCCGGAATCCGCACATCGTCGAAGTACACCTCACGCGTCGGCGACCCCTTGATCCCCAGCTTCCGCTCCGGCGCACCGAACGACACCCCCGCATCGCCCTTCTCCACCACGAACGCCGAGATCCCCTTCGACCGCTTCTCCGGATCCGTCACCGCCATCACCGTGTAGAACTCCGACACCCCCGCATTGGTGATCCACCGCTTCACCCCGTTCAGCACCCAGAAGTCCCCGTCCCGCACCGCCCGGGTCCTCATCCCCGCCGCATCCGACCCCGCCTCCGGCTCCGACAGGCAGTACGAGAACATCCCCTCCCCCCGCGCCAACGCCCCCAGATACCGCTCCTTCAACTCCCGCGACCCCGACAACTGCACCGGCAACGACCCCAGCTTGTTCACCGCCGGGATCAACGACGACGAGGCACACACCCGCGCCACCTCCTCGATCACGATCACCGTCGCCAGCGCATCCGCCCCCGCACCCCCGAACTCCTCCGGCACGTGCACCGCATGCAGATCACCGCCCCGCAACGCCTCCAGCGCCTCCTGCGGGAACCGCCCCAGCTCATCCACCTCCGCCGCGAACGGAGCGATCTTCGCCTCCGCCAGCGACCGCACCGCCTCCCGGAGCATCCCGTGCTCCTCGGAGACCCGGAAGAGATCGAAGTCC
>NZ_JBHYUU010000413.1:0-1107 GCF_042749955.1 Kitasatospora sp. NPDC059462
CTAGGAGCTGTTCAAGGTTCGGATCTTGGCCTGGCCCTGATGGCGGGCTGGTGTGTCTGGTAGAACTCGGGGGCGTGGCGCGTTTTGACGTGACGGATGCCGAGTGGGCCTTGATCGAACCGCATGTGCCGGTGGCGGCTACCGGGCCCTTGCCGCGGCGGGTGCGGGACCAGTTCAACGGGGTGTTGTGGCGGTTTCGCACCGGCAGCGGCTGGCGGGACGTCCCCGAACGCTACGGGTCCTGGACGACGGTCTACTCCCGGTTTCGCGGCTGGGTGACTTCGGGGTTCTTCCAGGGCCTGATGGAGGCGTTGATCGCGGAGGCCGCCTCGCGCGGGAAGGTCGGGCTGACACTGGTCAGCGTGGACTCCACGATCGTGCGGGCCCACCACGAGTCGTCCGGACTGGCGGTCGCCGGGGAGACCCTCGATGCGCTCGAACAGGCCCTCACCGAGGAAAAGGGGGTTCCGCTGCCGCAGCAGCAGGCTGTGCTGCGGGTGATGCGGAGCCGGCGCCGGACACCGCCGCCGACGCCGCGCAGGTTCGTGCCCAGGCACGCCGTCGGCGCAGGGCCCGGGCCGCGAAAGCCGGACTCGGCCGGTCCCGGGGCGGCCTGAGCAGCAAGATCCATGCCGCTGTCGACTCCGTCGGCCTGCCATTGGCATTCGTCCTGACCCCGGGCCAGGCTGCCGACTGCCGCCAGTTCCAGCCGGTACTGGAGAAGATCCGGGTGCGCGGCCCGGTCGGCCGGCCGCGCACCCGGCCGGACGCGGTGGCCGCCGACAAGGCCTACTCTTCGAAGGCCAACCGTGCCTACCTGCGCGGACGCGGGATCACCGCAGTGATTCCGGAGAAGGCGGACCAGGCGGCGAACCGAAAGCGGAAGGGTTCCGCCGGCGGCCGACCCATCACGTTCGATCCCGACCGCTACAAGCGACGCAACACCGTCGAGCGGTGCTTCCAGAGGATCAAGACCTGGCGTGGCCTGGCGACCCGGTACGACAAGAGCCCGGAGAGCTACGCGGCAGGCCTGCACCTCCGCGGATCGATCATGTGGCTGAAGTCTCTGACCCCAGCCACATGATCCGAACCTTGAACAGCTCCTAG
>NZ_JBHYUU010000414.1:0-1080 GCF_042749955.1 Kitasatospora sp. NPDC059462
TCGTGGGGAGTCTAGCGGGCTGTCGGTGGGACAGAGGCGTTCTTCGTGGAGCGTCCCTCTCCCGGGTGCAGTCGCCGTTGGTAGTGGCAGTGGCGGGCGACGGCTTGGTGTCTGCGGCGCCAGCTTGACCAGCTCAACAGGTGCGAGTGAAGGGGCCGACCGGTGCGGTGGTGCGCGGTGAGGCAAGGCGCCAGGAGCCGGCGGACCTCTGCCACGGTGAGCGGGGCCAGCGCGCCGAAATCGTTTCTGCATCCCCTTTTGGCGCCGCGTCGGCCGCCACGACCGCGAGGTAGGCGTGGGCGAGCATGGCCAGGGTGATGTGCCGGTACCAGCCGACGTAGCGCCGGACCTCGTACTGGTCCAGGCCGCACTCGTTCTTCGCGGCCTGGAAACACTCCTCGATCTGCCAACGCATTCCGGCGACCCTGGCCAGCTCTGCCACGGTGGTCTCCGGCGGGGCGTAGGCGAGGAAGTAGGCGATCTCGTCCGGCCTGCTGAGGCTGCGTCGGCCCAGTGCCCACCGCCGGCGGATCGGCGTCTCGCCTTGGTAGTCGAACTCGGCGACCGTGGGCAGTTCCAGTGCCGCCCAGTGGTACATCCTCGGTCCCTTGGCGCCGTCGCCGCAGGAGATCGGCTCCCATGCCTCATGCGGGGCTTGGGCGAAGAGGTGGTCGATGCGCGAGCCGAAAACCTGCTGGGACTTGGGCACCGCGAGCACGTAGCCGAGGCCGGACTGCTCCAGCAGGCGGCGGAAGCGTCCCTCCTGCCCGTAGGCAGCGTCTGCCGTCACCCAGGCCAGGGGGAGGTCGGAGGCCAGGGCACGAAGCACCAGGCGCTTGGCCAGTTCGCCCTTGGTGGCGAAGTCGCGTTCGTCGGGGACCTTGGCGGCCTGGCACCGCTCGCGGTCGCTGGTCCAGGACTTGGGCAAGTACAACTCCCGGTCCACCAGGGCACGGCCGCGGGAAGTGGCATAGGCCGCGAAGACCCCGATCTGGCAGTTCTCGGTGCGGCCGGCAGTGCCCGAATATTGGCGCTGCACGCCGGCTGAAGTGGTGCCCTTCTTGATGAAGCCGGTGTCGT
>NZ_JBHYUU010000415.1:0-1080 GCF_042749955.1 Kitasatospora sp. NPDC059462
GGAGCGGCCTCCCCGCAGCCGGGCGGCCCGGCGGCCGGAACGGCCGGGGCGGGCGATCCGACCGCGGCCGGCGGCGGGGTGGCGCGCCCGTCCCAGGGCATCGTGCTGAGCTTCGACGGCCTGGAGAAGAAGGAGGCGACGGTGGGCGCCGGCCCGGTGACCTTCGCGGTGACCTGGCACAACACCACCGAGCAGGCGTACGGGAAGGTGGCCCCCGTGGTGGCGGTCCGCTCGCTCGCCGCGGAGGGCGGCGAGGGCCGGTCGCTGCGCGGCCGCCTGCAGCGCGAGGACGACGGCGGCTCCTGGACCGACGTGCCGCTGACCGAGGCGTCGGGCAACTACCTGGCATCCGGCGACGAAGCGGCGTTCGCCCTGGCCCCCGGGGCCTCCCGGACGCTGCGCTACCGGCTGGACCCCTCGATCGACAGTGCGGAGGGGACCCTGCTGATCGAGGCCCTGGCCCTGACGCCGGCCACCCCGCAGCGCACCGTGGAGGCGTCGGTGCTGACCGCCCTGCGGCTGTCCGAGGCCCCCGCCGCCGCCCGGATGGCACCCGAGTTCACGGTCGCCCTCGCCAAGGACGACGGCGGGGCGGACCCGCAGCGCGCCACGTTCACGATGACCGTCCGCAACCCCGGTGCGGCGCCGCTGGCCTCGGTCCTCCCGACCGTCCTGCTGAGCGGGACGGAGGCGGGGAGCCAGATCACGGTCCAGGCCGGGTACGGCACCGAGGGGCGGCGCAGCCTGCCGGTCACCCGCAACCAGTCGGGGCTGAGGGTGGTCGACACCTCCCTGCTGGAGCGGCTGGTCCGGCCGCACGAGTCGACGACCTTCTCGTTCTGGCTCAGCGTGCCGGAGGGCTGGTCGCCCGACCCCGGGAGCTTCGCCGTGGTCGTGGGGGCGAAGGGGGACGGCCGGGAGGCCGCACCGGTCGTCGTCCACCCGTCCCTGGCGACGGCCGGCCGGTGAGGACGGCCGGTGAGGGCGGCCGGGAGGACGGCCGGGAGGACGGCTGAGAGGGCGGCCGCCGCACCGCCGCCCCCGAGAACGCCGCCGGCGGTCCGGCCCCCACTGCTCGGG
>NZ_JBHYUU010000416.1:0-1002 GCF_042749955.1 Kitasatospora sp. NPDC059462
GGACTTGTCCGCCCGATCATGTGACTATCGCCTGGCTCGCTCGTTGGTTCGGGCATGGGGCGGGGAGATCTTACGGATGCCGAGTGGGAACGGCTGCGGCCGTTCCTGCCAGTCAGCAACAGGCGTTGTGGCCGATGGCGGGACCATCGGCAAGTGATCGACGGGATCCTGCACCGGGTGCGGACCGGTGTGCACTGGCGTGATCTGCCGGAGCGGTTCGGGCCGTGGAAGACGGTCTACGAGCGACACCGGTTGTGGTCGGCCGACGGGACCTGGGAACGGTTGCTCCAGCAGGTCCAGGCCGAAGCCGACGCGGTAGGCGACATCGACTGGGACATCTCGGTGGACTCCACGATCGTGCGGGCCCACCAGCACGCGGCCGGTGCCCGCACTGAGCCACCGCCGGCTCTGGCCTCAAAGGGGGCTGGGCCAGGGGAACACCAGGACGAGACGCCGTGGCAGAGCCTCGTCGCCCGCCTGGTGGAGGTGGTGCTGGAGGCGAGGGCCTGGGCCGTTCGCGGGGCGGGTTCACCAGCAAGGTCCACCTGAGCGCGGACGGCCGCTGCCGCCCGCTGTCCTTGATCGTCACGCCGGGACAGCGGGCGGACTGCACGCAGTTCGAACCCGTGCTGGAGAAGATCCGTGTCCCGCGGACCGGTCCGGGCAGGCCCCGCAAGAAGCCCGACAGCCTGGCCGCGGACAAGGCCTACAGCAACGGGCCGGTCCGTGACTACCTGCGCAGACGCGGCATCCGGCACACGATCCCGGAGAAGACCGACAGCCGGGCCGCCCGCCTGCGCAAGGGCTCACGCGGCGGGCGGCCACCGGGCTTCGACGAGGAGCGGTACAGAAAACGCAACACCGTCGAACGGGCCATCAACAAGCTCAAGCACGCCCGAGCAGTGGCCACGCGCTACGACAAACGCGGCTACGTCTACCTCGGCACCGTCACCGCAGCCGCCCTCGTCATCTGGCTCCGCACATGATCGACCGGACAAGTCC
>NZ_JBHYUU010000417.1:0-1002 GCF_042749955.1 Kitasatospora sp. NPDC059462
CGTTGGCCCGCCGTTGGCGACGGCTGCCAGCGTGGCCACTCCCGGGAGAGCGGCTCGCCCGCCGTGGCCCGCCCCCGCGCGCCGAGACAGCGATCGAACCAGGTACCCGACCACCGACCGGGGTACCGACGAATGACGAATGTCGTAAGGGGCTCAACAGCCGTGGCCATCGACGCTACCGCCCACGCCGGGACGACCACCGAGGACGCCGGGGGGCCCGTCGCCCCGCCGGCCCCCCGGCCCACCCTGGACCAGGACACCCTCGCCGAGCTGTACCGGCTGCACGGCGGCTACCTGCTGCGCGCGATGCTCCGGGTGACCAGCGGCGACCGCGGCAAGGCCGAGGACATCGTCCAGGAGACCCTGCTGCGGGCCTGGCAGAACCCGGCGGCCATGCACCGCGGCCCCGAGTACAGCCGCCCGTGGCTGTTCACGGTGGCGCGCCGGATCGCCATCGACCACTACCGGATGCAGACCGCCCGCGCCCAGGAGGTCGCCGACGAGTCCCCCGAGGACCACGCGGGCACCCACGACCCCTACGACGAGGTGCTCGTCGCCCGGGACATGGCGGCGGCGATGGCCGAGCTGCAGCCCCACCACCGGGACGTACTGGTCGAGTTGCACATGAAGGGCCGCTCGATGGCCGAGGTCGCCCGGGTGCTGGGGGTGCCGGTCGGCACGGTCAAGTCCCGCAACTTCTACGCCGTCCGCGCCCTGCGCCCGATCCTGGAGGCGCACGGCATGGCCTGGGCCGGCTGACCCCGGCCCCGGACCTCCCGGCCCCCGCACCGTCCGGTCGCCGGGGTGAACCGTTCCCGCCCCGCCGCCCGTAGACCAAGGTGGCGGCACCGCCACCGGCGCCCGTTCCCCCGTGCGGGCGCCGGGCCGACGGCCGCCGGGCGGGCCGCCCCCGGGGGGGGGGGGCGGGGCGGGGGCGGGGGGGGGCGGGGGGCGCCCCGCGGGAGCACGCGCGGGGGGGCGCGCCGGGGGGGGGGCGGGGGC